>DATFDB010000094.1:0-5464 GCA_035252445.1 Nitrosotalea sp.
CCAAAATACCGCCTTGGAATAACAGCACAAAACTTCAAGGATGCTGAAAAAGAGCTCAAGCCAATTCTTGCATCAATTGAGCAGACCATAGTCAAAAGCGGCGGCACGTTCAAGTTTACAAGGGAAGAATCAAAGAAAACCCGAGAGGGCTAGACATGAAGTTTCAGATGCGCAAGTGCGACAACTGCAAGAGATACACCCTAAAAGACAAGTGTCCCAAGTGCGGCAGCAACACGTCAAGTGTCCATCCAGGAAAATATTCCCCAGACGACAAGTATGCAAGATATCGAATCTCTGACAGATACAAGTAGCCTACTTTGTCATATTTGAAGAAGAAGCCTTTATTGTTATTATTTTAGCATCGTCTGGATTAACAGGCTGGCTGTCAGAGTTTGCAGGTAGTGCCGCAATTTTATCTACCACATCCTGACCTGATGTAACTTGCCCAAACAAAGTATACTTTCCATTGAGGAAGCTGGCATCGCCAACAGTAATGAAGAACTGTGAGCTGCCACTGTTTACGTCTTGCCCTCGTGCCATACCTACAGTATACTTGCTAAAGTTCATGTCGCTAAACTCTGGCGGTATTGTATATCCAGCATCACCCATTCCCCAAGTGTCCCTTGAACCGTTCTTGGTGTTTGGATCTCCTCCCTGTATGACAAATTCAGGAACTATTCTATGGAATACTGTTCCATCATAAAAGCCAGAGTTGGCAAGTTTTTCAAAGTTGGCAACTGTCTTTGGCGCCACGTCGTTGAATAATTTTAGTGTGATGTTACCAAACTTGGTAGTAATTACTGCAGTATCTCCAGATGCAGTAGAGGTGGTATTTGTTAGTGTTATCTTAGGTTGTGGTGGTGTTTGTGTGGTAGTTACAGGCTGATTGCTGCTTGCCTGTGGATTATAGTCTGGGTTTACTTTATAGATTAATACTCCAGAAAAGACACCCGAGTCAGATCTTTGAATACTAGATGATTCATACGCAAGTTGTAATGGACCTGTTCCATTTTGTGGATATTTCATATCTTGGGCATAAATTGCAGTGTATCCAGTCTGATAGGTCTGAGATTCAGCACGTGTGTTCTGATCATAGTATGTTACAGTTGTAAATGGGAACATCTTTCCAAGAAGAGTGTTTTGCCAAAAGTAATCAGTTGGAGTAAATTCATCTGGTTGTAGAAACTTTGACTCATTCTCGCCTGCAATCCTAATAAACCACTGCTTCTTGCTCTCATCTCCTCCGCCCCCAAGAACATACAGCTGTTGTCCTTGTGAAACAAACTTTTGCCCTACTACATACACAAGAATATAGTTTGCATGCATGTCTTGGAGCATTTTCCATGCATCATTAGGTGAGCTTAGGAATACCTTTGCAATTCCGGCTATCTTATTTGTATCAAGAGTTGCATTATCTACAAAAGTGGTTCTACCCCCCAAAGTCTGTATCCAGTATCCATAGTCCCACCACGATGCCACAATAGAATTTGGCGGGGTATTGTTTTTTAGCCAGTTCATGGCATCAGGCCAATCGCTTGTCGCGATTGCAAAATTAGAGCCTCCATTGAGTATGGTAGGAGGAGATTTTACTATTGATATCCAGTTTGCGTCAACAGGAAACATCGTAGGCACAAGCAAAAGTGCAACAACTACTGCAACAAAAGCTATTTTTGGAATTCTTCCAAGAAATGCAATGTTCTTTTTTGTTTGAATTGTCTTCTTTTTTGAGGAGTCTTTTGTTGGCTCTGGTACTACAGATTTTGTGTCTTTTTTGAAAATTTCATATGTTATTGCTGAAAGGCCAATAGATGCAAGTACAATTACAGAACTTGCAGTGAGCAGCTCCAATCTTGAAAATGTCGAGCCTGCATATGCACCAACTATTCCAAGAATCAAAGCAAAAATCGTCATGTCATTTTTTATGTTAAACGGCAGGAAATTGTTACCGTTACTTTTTCTAATCATCAACCATATTCCAAATCCCGCAAACAGCATCAAAATTGAAAAGTAGGTAAAGTTTTGTGCCAGAGTTGGTGTTGCATGTTCTGCAACAGAGTCAACCAGCGGATCCTCTGATGTTAGAAACGGATCTACTGCATTCATGTAACGGAAGCTTGGAGAGTGTAAAGCGCCAGAGGCAAAGATTGCGACTCCTCCAATAATACATGCTGCAAGAACTAAAAGGCCGTTACGTGTCTTTGCGTGGTCCTTGCTGAATTTCTGAACGAAAATTATTATGACCATGAGTATGGTTGGACCAATGAGCGCAAAGCCTCTCTCACCGAATACAAATCCTGGACCAGGCCTTGCAAATACACCCCCTGAGACTGCCATTGTTATTGCTATGAAAAATGGAATTGCCCACAGCAAGAACTTGTGATCTTTTCGTATAAACGGAAGTGCAACTACAAAGATTGCAAGTGGAATTATGAAAAACTCTACGCCTCCCCACGATGCAAATCCAATGCTCAAAAATGATGCCCCTCCAAAGAGTTTAGCTATAGCTATTTTGCGGTTTTCAGTTTTAATTCCGCTAAGAAACAGGTATACACCTAGCAGCCCGTAAAAGAGACCTAGCGGTTCTGATTTGAACCAACCTATGGTTCCTCTTACAATGATTGGAGGCGATATTGCAAAGAAGAGAGATGCAAAAAGTCCCGCTGTTGTGCCACCGATGACACGTACAAGTGCAAATACAATTATTGCTGTCATAGAACCGAAAACTACAGGAAATATTATTGTGAAATCATAAAGGCTCATTCCACCGCCAAAAATTTTGTACAGTATGGCATCGGTAAAGTGGAGCGGGACCTGAGCAGTTGCAAATACATCTCTTCCCTGCGGATACCAACTCATCGTGTCATGCCAATGAACATACGCATTGACGCCGTTATCCAGAAGATACTGAGTTGCCCTAAAGTTAAAGTAAGGATCAAACTCGTTTAGTGCAAATCCATAGTCTGCAGCCTGTGACCTTATCATGGCAGAGATGGAAAAAGATGCGATAAGTATTCCAATTACAAGCAAATGTCGTAAGTTAAAAGCACGGCTTCCTACCGCGAACAGTTTTCTATCCTGAATCAACCTAGCTTGATGAAATTCACTCTGTTTATTACTCTTTTGTGCCTACGGCTCTTTTGCAAGTATGTGTACTTCACACCCTGTTACAGCTTTCTTGAACTCTTGAGCGTCCTCAATGCTTCCCACAATTGTACCATAATGCATAGGCACTGCAACTTTTGGTTTTATTGCATTTACTGCCTTTACAGCTTCGTTTACAGTCATGACATATGTACCGCTAACAGGAACCAGCAACACATCTGGTTGCAAATTATTCATATCTGGTATAGGGTCCGAGTCCCCAGTGTGGTATATTGTAGTACCATCAATATTTAGCAGAAATCCAATCTTGTTGTCTTCTTTTGGATGAAAGGGCTTTTTTGTGTCAGGATTTATCTTGTCTATGTTATAGGCCCGAATTGCCTTTATCCTGATGCCATTAATGGTTTTCTCGTCTCCCGGCATGAGGTCTGTCTTTTCCTTGCATGTAATGCTTCCAAGCTGGTCGATGCATTCTTTGGCTGCAACGATTGTCGTCTTTTTTGATGAGACCTTCTTGAGGTCGTCTGGGCTCATGTGATCAAAGTGATTATGTGATAAGAGAACCATGTCTGCATCAATTGTCCTTGAAATTTTGTACGGGTCAATTACTATTTTGATATTTTTTTCAAGAATAAAGCCATCATGGCCAAGCCATGTTATCTTGATGTTTTTGTATTCTAGCATGTACCTAATACCAACTCTGATAAATTAAATTTTGCCTGCCTCTAAAACTATTCTATTGCTTGCAAGCGATACAACCGACCCGCCATTTTCCTTTATTCTTTTTTTCAGCTCAATGTCAATTGTAGCTATTATGCCACCGTTTTCCTTTACATACATGACTAGCGCATCATCAACATTTGTGCCAGAAATTTTTATTTTTCCAAACTTTTCAGAAATTTTCAGCGCGCCTAGTGCTGAACTTTTTTTTTACTAGTTCCCTTTGAAATTCTTTGAAGCTCCCCAGATACCATATCTGGCACTAGAAACTCCAAGTTTCCTATCTCAGTGTCAAGGCTTGAGATGTTTTTTGTCTCTTTTGAGGCAATGGCCATTAGAAAACTAGTGTCACAGATTACCTTAACCAACTGCTACTACACCTGCTCCTATCAATCTCCATCTCTCGGCAAGTCTTCTGCTTATTGCTACTTTGCTGTTTTTAAATAAACATACAGGCCTCTTGAACTGCATCTCAACAGTCTTTCCTCTCACACTTGTCACTTTTGATAACAACGGTGCTGTACCTATGCTCAACCTAAGAGACTCTCCTGTCTGGATTGAAGAGACCTTGATCTCATCATCAGTGCCAACAGCAGTATCAAAAAGACTAACTTCCATTTTTGCGCTGTAAGAATTTTCAGGCAAAGTTCCTGGTTTGCCAATGATAGAACCTATCAACGAGTCGCTTCTTGTCATGGAAGGATCAAGTTTTGTTCCTATTGCAACAAGACCGCCAGGCTTTACTTCATCGACAATTCCTGCTCCAGTTCCAAGTGATGATATAGTTGTCATGATTGGTTCGTATTTCCCAGACTTTTCATTTGCAAGTCCAGGCTTTATCTCAATTTCATCTCCGACATTAAACGTGCCCTGTGTTAGGCTTCCACCTATCACACCCCCCTTCATCTCTTTTATCTTGGCACCAGGCTTGTTTACATCAAATGATCGTAACACATGCATTACCGAGGTTCCCGACTCTTCCCTCTCCGGGGTTGGGATGGTAGATTCTATTGCGCCTATCAGTGCGTCAATGTTTAGTTTAGACTGAGCAGAAATCGGAATAATTGGAGCCTTTGCAGCATTGGTTCCTTTAACAAATTTTACAATATCAGAATAGTTTGCCATAGAATCTTCGTACGATACAAGGTCAACCTTGTTTTGCACTATAACAATCTGCTTTATTCCAAGCGTTTGCAGAGCAAGCAGGTGTTCTTTTGTCTGCGGCTGCGGGACTTTTTCGTTTGCAGCCACTACAAGCATTGCGCCATCAATCAATGCAGAGCCAGAAAGCATGTTTGCCATCAGGCTTTCGTGTCCTGGGCTGTCAACAAAACTTACAACACGGCTCAGTTCGCTTTCCTTTCCACAGTTATTGCATTTTGGTGTAACAGAATATCCTAGTGGCTCCTCGCAGCTCTTGCATTTGTAAAACGCAGCATCGGCATATCCAACTCGTATGGTAATTCCCCGCTTGAGTTCCTCGCTGTGAGCGCTTGTCCATACTCCAGTCAATGCCTGAATCAAAGTTGTCTTGCCATGATCAACATGCCCAGATGTGCCAATGTTGACACATGGTTGGTATCCATATTTTTTTACATACCAATCAGGAAGAGTTTCTTTCCAGTGCACAATGAAGCTAAAA
>DATFDB010000095.1:0-3554 GCA_035252445.1 Nitrosotalea sp.
GAAATTATTAAAGACCAAATTCAGGGAGTTGTCCATTATGCGGCAGTAGAATATACAGAAATGAAAGAATACAAACCATACCTAAAAAATGTTACAAACAATGTAATTCTACCGATAATCGATATGTCAAATAATGAAATAACCAAAGAGATTGGTCAGTGGTTAAGAAGTCAACTTATATCAGAATGAAAAACACCTGTTTAATTAACATGTCGAACAAACCCCGTCAAAATTAATAGAAATAATTTGACTAAGGTTTAATAATCAAAAAAGTTCTAAAATAAGAAATGGGCCTAGGCTATTACATGGTAAAGGAAGTCATGAAAGAGATAGGTAACAAGTCAAGAGAGTTCTACGAATTTGTTCTTCCCCCAGTTGACATTGTGATGCAAAACGACAAGCTTGTCGTCTCAATAGACATGCCTGGATTTGATAAAAAGGACATCAAGCTAAGAATTCACGGCCACATACTGTCCATAAATGCAAAAAGAGAGACAGTTGACGAGGGCACTATAATCTGGCGCCAGAGACCAAATATTGTAGACAAAAAAGTCAGGCTGCCTATGCGAGTAAAGGATGATGAAGACCTTGGTGCCTCTGCAAAGTATCACGACGGCGTTCTTGTACTTTCAATTCCAATCAAGTCTGGAAAAAACATTACAATAGAATAAAATCTTTAGCGGCCTTTAGTTGCAATAGTTACTCCCATGATAACTACTGACCCTATCATCCCTATTTCGCCCATCAAAGAGTTTGTCGTATACAATATTGTAGAGCCTACAAATACTGCTGCTGACATGATGCTTCCTGCAAGCAGCGTATATTTCGGCTTGGGTGGATTTTCTCGCATTCTTTTTGTGTCATCTAGGAATTTTCTTATTTCTGGAACAACTGCTATTGTTGCATCAACAGATTTTACAAATCTAGTGAACGCAAGTTTGATCTCCTCAATGTAGGCATCCTTTACAATATTTTCTTCCTCCAAAATATTTTGCAAGACGCCGATAAACCTAAAGTTGACTTTGTGTGTAAGATAAATTCCTTCAAGGATTGATGCCATCCTCATGTAAAGTGCCAGGTGTTTTGGCAGCTTGAATGGAAACCTGCTCATTGTTTTATTTGCAAGATCCATCAATGCCCTGACTTCCATCCTGTCTACCTTTGTTCCATACATTGCCTGGATGGACAGGCCTATTCCTTGCTCAATTATTCCTCGGTCATATCCAGGCATCAACATGCCAAGATCATCCATGGCGTTCACTGTTCTTGACGGATCCTTTTCAACAAGTGCAAGATACAGGCGTATCAACTTGAGGCGCGTTTTTGTATCAAGTTTTCCCACCATCCCAAAATCATACAGAATCAACGAGCCGTCGTTTGTAACTGAGATGTTTCCAGGATGTGGATCTGCATGAAACATCTCATGGCGCAAAAGCATTGTAAAAAAGACCTTGTGTGCACGCACGACCAACTGTTCCCTGTTGATTCCTGCCTCTTCTAGCGCCTTTACGTTTGTAATCTTGATTCCAGGCAGGTACTCCATCGTAAGTATATTTTTGCTAGAATAGTCATCCAAGATTGAAGGTATCACCACCTTTGGATAGTCCCTTAGGTTTCTTCTGATTGTCTTGAGATTTTCCGACTCGATGCGATAATCCATTTCCTCATGTATTGTTTCGATAAATTGTGCAAGCATGGCTTCTGCAGAATAGCGCAAGTTCGGATCGATGAATTTCATTGCAAAAGGAATTATTTTCTTTAGAACCTTGATGTCTTCTTCTACCTCTTGCTCTATGCCAGGACGCTTTATCTTTACAATTACATCTTGGTCCTTTATTTTTGCACGATGCACCTGACCAAGCGAGGCTCCGGAGATTGCATTTTTGTCAAAGTGTTCAAAGTTTCTTTCAATTGGTCCCAAATCATTTTCTATTATTGGCTTGACCTTATCAAATGGAGCTGCAGGAACTTCGTCTTGCAATTTTGCTAGCTCTTCAAGATATGGCTGTGGAAGTATGTCAGCTCTTGACGAAAGCCATTGCCCAAGCTTGATGTATACTGGACCCATGGCAACAAAAGTTTTGAGTGCTTTGCGGGCATTCTTTTGGTATCTTGTCAGGTTTACGTTTTTTCCTTCCCTTCGCACCCATTCTCTTCTGTCTTTTCTCAAGGCCAGCACTAGTGGCAAGAGTTTGAAAAAGGTGCGAAGTGTTCTAGATTTTGAAATGATGCTACACCTCAAAAGTCCTTTAGTTTCTTTACCAACGAATATCCGATATATCCTGCTGCAATAGATGCTGCAAGGCCTGCTGCAACTGATCCAATCAATGCAAAGGGTTTGTGCTTTTGTCGTTTGTAAACTTCAGAGGCAACTTTTTTTCCGCCCAAGTAAGCGCTTGTCATTCCAACTAGAAATTCAGGAGCGTCACGAATTAGGTGTCCCAGTGGATCATTTCTTGGGTCTACCTTGTCCATGTGAACTAGATACTTGTCGTCATATTCTCTAATGTGTAAATTGCCATATCGAAACTGCCTTATGGCGCCGTTTTTTTGGCCCAAGTTTGTTTCTTCAGCACCCTCCAACATAAAGGGGCGAACATCTTTTGGGACTTCGATCTCATCCGAAGCCATATGCAAAAAACCGGCCGTCCTCTAAATAATAACTTTAGGCTGCTTCCTGCACTTTCTTTTCTAGCGTCTCTCTTGGTTTTTTCTTTATCTTAAAGACAATTCCGCCAATTCCTGCAGCAATTGCAACAAGAATCACAAGCTGCAGCTGTGACGAGCTCCCGTCTGACTGCGCTGCTGGTGCACCAAATGATACTGTATCCACTTGGGTTATTGTATGAGTTTGTAATAGCGTGTCCTTGTATGTTAGCGTGACTAGCACTTTTTGGTCGCCTGACAGAGTTCCTGTTGTTGATTGAACTGGGACGTTGAAGGGAGTTGGAGCATCTATGTCAATATCGCCAATATACTGCGTTGTATCCTTGATTGTAGAGCTCTCCATAGGGTCAATTGTTACTACAGCAAATTGTCCCTTGATGTTTCCTTCGTTGAGAACATTGCCGATTATCATTTTCTGTCCTGCAATCTCGGAAACCTGTACGCCGTATACTGAGACATCAATTACTGGCCTGATGTATGTAGCAAAGCTCTGCTTTTCTATTACTGTTGAGCCATCTTTTGTATATTGTATGCTGACATCAAAGTTAACTGCCTGATTTGCAATATTCTGGTCTGCAAATACAGGTATGTTCAAGTTGGTACTGGTCAGCGGATCTATTTCGTCGATATACCACCTTGGATCATTTAGTATTCTTAGATCAGATGAGCTTGGTGTAAGCGTGATTCCAATGTGCGATATCTTTGACGGGGAAAGGTTTTCGAGCCCCAGCGTAAGATTTTGCATGACTCCCATCATGATAAAAGACGGGGTTGAGAGTTTGACGTTAAAGTTAGAGTTTGCAGGTCCTACTATCAAGTCTACTGTCCTGTCTGATTCCACTTGGTTTCCTTGTCCGTCAAAATATTTTATGGCCATTGGAATGTGT
>DATFDB010000096.1:0-4884 GCA_035252445.1 Nitrosotalea sp.
ATCTTAGACAATGTACCTTTGTATTTTTCATCAAACTCGTCAAACCTAGAATCACTACATATTGGCATCATGGATACAAATCTTGAGTCTGTACAGTCATTTTTTATTCGTTCCATGTTAGAATAACAATTACCGATATCACTATCTGATGTTACATTCATGCATGAAGTAACAAAATTTTCAAGTGAATTGTTTAGATCGTGCATCTCCTTTGTCACTTTATCCTCAAATTGTCCTAGTCTTGTGTCTGTACACACAGAATTTGTTGATGAAAAATTACCATTTTCACATTCATCAGAAACATCCCACAGGCCACGTATACATACATCATTGTAAATCTGTGATTCATTTTGTGAACAATAATCTAAGAGCTGAATCGATGTATAGTTTTCAGGCAAAGTAAAATTCTGCATTGAAGGACTGATACTTGATTTGGTAAAAGATTGGTTAACATTTTGAGGTTCTTGAGGTGCCATGATATTTGACATGGATACACTTACAGCAACTATACCAACTGCAATTACAATAACTATAATGATCTTGTAATTCAATAAAAATTCATTCTAATACCATTAAATTAACATGTCTAAATCTAGTCTGTTACTACTTTTGCCTAGTTCTTGTGGATCTAATTTACAATTTTTAATTTGATGAATGATATTCAAGATATTTTGTTGTTTTATGCCAAACTGTGTTAATACATGTATAAACTTGTAACTGATGTCATATGAATAACTCAGAATGTATCTTGTAGGATTTTTTGTCAGATATACAATTAACAAGGAAACATGATAAACCAGGATTCTGTTTGAAGTTATTATGAAAAAACAATCTGATTTGAAACTAGTACACTGACGCAATCACCAAACATGATTTTTATTATTTGAATATGTTTACAAAATTATCCTGACGCAAATTATTTCTCTACACTTTTTTTATTTTCCATAAATCAAAAAAAATCTAATCACATGTATGAAGACCCAAAAAAGCATAATTTTCTCTAAAAAATCTCTATTCCAAAGCGGTAACTGAAAAAACCCCAATTTCCAGTCTGGATCCGTTTTCCATCCTACAGTTCCACCCCGCTTAATGGCTGTCTGCCTTTAGAATCACTAGTCATGACATATGGGATCATTTCAACCGATGCCGTAAGATCTCTAATCTTAATTGTAGATTCTGAAATTCTATCTTTCTACAATTTTGGGATATCATTGTTTGACAATGATCCAACTTTACACAAGGAGCTGAAAATTTGAAGACAAAGGTTTTTTCACTGATCTTAATTGCGTTGACTGTAACTTCATCGCTTGGGATGGCAAATGCAGAATTTGGTGCAATTAGTTTGTCTGATTCCAAAACAACTGAAATAGTAACAGTACCAACTGAAAAAATAGTAACCGCTAGTACAAGTCATCAACCTGCAAAAATTGAAGTTGATCTTTCAGAAAGTGTTGGAATCACAACTAATGACAATTCAAATAACAATCAAGCGCAAAATAAAATACCAAATTCAGTAAACAAGTTGTCACAAGTAAAAACTGAAATTGATCTGTCTGAAAACTTTTCAGTTTATGACAACCTTCCTGGAAAAAATACCTTCCTTGCATTAAAGCAAAGTTCTGATGCTGTCACAACAATGGAAAGAATATCAAATATTGATAGAATAAGATTCAATGGAAGATCAATAATTGTCAATGATGGTTTATCTAGTGACAACAAAATGTATGTCGGATTGGTTACACTTTTGGAAAACCCAGAATTATCTCTGACAAAAGCAACTCATAACATAGAAAATAATTTCGGAAAAATAAATGATGACATATCGCATTACATCATACCTGTTACCATTTCTGTGGCGCAAAAATCCACATACAAGTTTTCTGGAGAAATAATTGCTATCAAGAATTTTGTATTGACAACAACACATGATTCTGTACATGGAAAAAACCCAACAATATTTTTGTTATTGGTTCCCCTTTCGGGATATATCTTAATCCGAGCCGAAGGAGGAAGATTAAGATTTTCCAATACAAAACAAATACTTTCTTTTTGTTTTATCGCAATTTTGATTTCATCAATAGTTGTAAGTCCACTATCCGTTTACCCAAGCTATTTGCAATATGCATCTGCAGAATCAAGCAATAACTCTACAGAGCAAAACTCTACAGCACAAGACTCTACCAAGCTAGTCTTTGGTTATTCCAACTCTACCGAGCAAAACTCTACAGCACAAGACTCTACCAAGCTAGTCTTTGGTTATTCCAACTCTACCGAGCAAAACTCTACTAATGTAACCAATCCAGTCAGCTCATTCCAGTTCAACTCCTCTTCGTTGAGCAAAAACGGAGTTGGAAATGTAGGTACAAGCAATTCGACAAATGTAACATCACTTGAATTGACCGGGACTGGCTATCTGAAACAAAACGTCAACTCTACTACGAATATCTCAAATCTTACCATGTCAGCATGGATAAAACCGGATTACAGTCAAGGTTCCTCACAATTCACGGTAATAAGCAAGGAAAATGTCTTTGCGCTGGCTATCAACAATAACATGCCCCCTTCAAAGAAAGCCGTGTTCTCCATCTTTGACGGAATAAAGTGGAATACAATCCAGTCTAAGAGTGATATTCCAGACCAAGAGTGGACACTTCTTGCGGCAACGTATAATGGTTCAGCGATCTCACTTTACGTCAACGGAACACTAGAATCCCAATCATCACTCTCTGGAATTCCCACTCTGCAACTTAATGGCCTTCTTGCTACAAAAACAGTGGGTAACCTTACATCTAATGCAGACATTGTGATAGGTGCCTACCTAGATACCACAAGAGCCAGCTCAAGCAACTTGTTTTCAGGCCTCATTAACAATGTTAATCTATATAACACAGTCCTTACACAGCAGCAAATTGCAAAAATGTATGCAGAAAGCACTCTTGCCAACAGCAATGTAAACATCTCGCTTCCTTCGATCTCAAATGGAACCGCAATAACACATCCTGTCTTGCCTAATGCAACAAACTCGACTGGAATTAAAAGCACAAATTCTACCGTACTAAACTTTAACAGCTATTCAAACTCAACTCTCGTTACCAATTCTACCATACCCTCAAACTCGACCCTATTTGCCATAGGTAATGGTACTATGGGAGGATTATTCCTAAAACATGACAAAATCCTAGTCAACCAGCCAGTAACATGGGTTCAAAATGTTACTTTGACAAACCAGACACAAGACATGGCCATAGAGATACCTGCAGACGCCCAGATAGTACACTTGGATGTAATACATGATAAAAAGTTAGAAAACTTGTTTGACTCGTCAAATAACATATCTGGATTCGCAGTCAATCAAAAACAAAGGATCAATGGAATAGGAATCTCAAACAATACTGATGTCAAACAAAAGCATCTCAACAAGTTAGAAATTCTAAATCAGGTTATAAAGCAAAAATTAAACTCGCACAATCAACATTTGTCAATAACTGCCGGCAATCAATCAGCGCCGTTGGTATCACTTGAGCAACTTCCACAGGTACTACAGAACAACAAGCCAACTAAATTGTTGCTTGTCAATGAATCTGCAAGCAAGTATGATATCACATACGTGACTCCAGCACCATTTACTGTGGAAAAAGACATGTCTAGCGCAGCAAAATATGACAAGATGGTCTGGGTTGCACACAACTCTACCTTGCATTATACAAACGTAACAGCATTTTCCAACATATCTGAAGACCTTGCCAAACAAGGTGCTCATTTCAAACTATTCTGGATGATTAATGGCTCAAGCGTTGATGTCACCAACGATCCAAGATTTGCAGTAAAATTAGTTGATACCAACAACGATGGAATTCCAGACCAGATGCAGTGGACAGTACCAAAGCTATCGCAGCAGCAATTCCAAATAACTGCACAAATATCAGTTATCAATGTCCAGTCTTATCCTGCGGTGGGAGGAAACTGGACTGTATACTTTAACACAACAGGTACTGCTGATCTCAACATTACTGCAATCAATGGAACAACATTTGGCAGCGCACCGCCTGCAGATCTAAAATTCTTGCAACTAAATAATGGTACTACTACACTTAGCCCAACCATACAAGGAAACTCGATAATTTACCACAGTTATTCAAGCAATGCTACAGGCTTTGAGACTTCACACGTCATGACTTTTGGACATCATCACTTGATGTTCCAATTTGGTAATTCGACTGCATATGCAAATAACAATGCGTACATAAGCCAGATCTCAGTACACACTCCACTAGGCGTATTTATTGACAGCAGTGGCAACTTTAACATTGGTTCTGCAATAGATTATGCATCTCAAGTAGGTCCAGGTGGTGGGACACCTCTCTTCAATGTAACTTCGACTGCAGCATTTGGTGTTGCAGCTAGTTCTGGTTTAGTATATGTTGCAGACACTAACAATAACCAAATTGATGTATACTCATCTTCAGGAAGTCTTCAAAGTTCATTTGGCTCTAGTACACTTCTTAGTCCAACAGGTATTACAGTAGACAGTTCTGGCAATATTTACGTGGCAGACACTGGCAATGATCTGGTAAAAAAATTCAACCCGTCAGGAACACTGTTGACTACATTTGGTAGTGGTACTGGAACAAGTTTGGGACAATTTACAGGTCCAATGGGTGTGGCAGTCAACAGTACAGGCTATGTGTATGTTACCGATACTGGAAACGACAGAGTAGAAATATTCGATTCATCTGGCACAGCTAAATCATCATTTGGTACAACAGGCAGCAGTACTGGTCAATTCAACAGTCCGATTGGAATAACAATTGACAACTTCAATAATGTATATGTCGCAGACACACAAAACGACAGAATAGAAAAGTTCAGCCCAACAGGAACATT
>DATFDB010000097.1:0-6410 GCA_035252445.1 Nitrosotalea sp.
GACAAGCCGCAGATTGATTACACTACAGAACTTTTCAGAAAAACCATGCTAGAATTTTTAGAAACATTATCATTGCAAAATGTCTTTATGATTGGCACATCCCTTGGTGGCGAGATCGTGGCAGAATGTGCGTCCACTCAGAATCCTCGGATCAAAAAAATAATCCTGTCTTCTCCTGCCGGAATCATGAAAAAGTCCACTCCTGTGCTTGACGCATACATCATGGCTGCACTACACCCCACCTCCGAGTCTGTCAAGTTGGCGTATCAGATGATGACAGGAAAAAATATTGAGGTAAAACCCGAGTCTGTTGAGAATTTTATTTCAAGCATGGAGAGGCACAACGCAAAGATGGTTTTCCTATCCACGCTTTTAGGTATGAAAAATTCACCTGCCATAACAGAAAAACTCGGCCTTGTCAAAATTCCAACGCTTGTCATATGGGGAAGTAATGACAGGATGATTCCAGTAGAATATTCAAAAGATTTCGTCTCATCGATTCCAAACTCTGAACTTGTGATAATGGAGGGATGCGGCCACATACCATATGAGGAAATGCCTCTTGAATTTTCAAAAATAGCACTTGACTTTTTATCCAAGTAAGGACCATTCCAATCAATCTGTGATCAAGATAAAACGAGTCTACGAGCCTTTTTCCGACCAGGATGGATTTAGGATACTTGTGGACAGACTGTGGCCACGCGGACTGTCAAAGGAGTCGGCCAAGATAGACATGTGGCTTAAAGACATAGCGCCAAGTGATACCCTAAGAAAGTGGTTTTCCCATGACCCAAAAAAATGGCAAGAGTTCAAAAACAGATACAAAAAGGAATTGGGCGAGAAAAAAGATGTCATAACAAAGCTGAAAACCATAGAAAAAGAAGAGAAAAAGATAACGCTTCTTTATGCTGCAAAAGATACAGAACACAATAACGCAGTATTTTTGCAGGAATATATGATAAAGTAACTTGTTATTCACAATACAGCAAGGTATTCATTTATCCATGTTGTAGTGATTTTAGTTGGCAGACAAGCAGCGAAGATCAAAAGAAGGAGAATTCCTCGACGAGACTACAGAAGACGAAGAAGATCAAGTAGAATATCTAGATGAGGAATACGAAGAAGACAACCCAAAAGACAAGAACTGATGTGCAATTAACGTAGAAAATCTAGCTTGCAAAATATTTTTACAATCACTTAAAAGCCAGCTTGGATGTCATAAAATATTGAATGATGAATACAATTCTCAGATTGAAAAAATTGCATCAATGATTGCAGAAGATGACATATCGCTTGACGAGCATGACGATACAAAATTGCAAAAATATTATAATTTTGCAAAAACACATTTTAACCTAGTAGGTGAGCCTGCAGTGCAGCTAGTCAATGAGGCATTTTTGTACCTAAAACTGAAAAACTCTGACTCGATAGACCCACTTCAACACGGGGACGAGTTTGGAGCAGGCTTTAGTTAAATTTCAACTAGAAACCAAACTTGAATCTTGATCTGGCAGAGACTGCGACGATCGATACAACAGATATGGCTAAAATGGCAACGGATACAGAACCAAACTCTGGAAGAACCTGCGTTCCTATTATCTCAATTCTTTCGGTTCCACCAGTAAAGGCAATAGAAAGTGTTCTGTCGGTATCGGTCTTTGTTTCATGATAGCTAGTGTATGTGTCATCTATAAGCACTATGAAATTATCGTCGTTTACTCCTGCCTTGGCATCAATCAAACTTCGTGGCATGTCAATGACTAAGTTTCCATCGCTTGTCGAATTTATCAGGACCACAAGTGAGGTTTCTTGCGTATTGACTTGGACATCGGTAATTGCCGCGCCAGTTATTGTATAGTTGATCGTATAAGGCTGCCCTCCCTGCGGGTTTTTCACAGTATAATTATTTGCCAATTGCGCGAACGATGGCACGGTTGTAAAGGAGATAAGCAAAACAGCCAAGATAACGTATGGTCGCAAGCGCACAACAGGTTTGATATTGCCTTGTATTTTTCCTTTGCTGGCGATTGGTTCGTGGAAAAAAGATCTCCTAGTTTTGGTTTATTTCGGTAAACTTCTAAATGCGTCTTGTCGTGATTTTAAAAAATCTAGTTGAGGTTATTATAGCTCCGTTCCAAACTCATACTGAAAGGACTTGACAGATTCCATGGCAATAAAGCAATTAAAAGAAAAGATAAGCAGGGGCGAGGCCCGCCTTCAAAAGCTAATGAATGATGCAGAATCATTATGGGAAGAAACAGGCTTGGATCCAAAAGATTCGTCATATTTGATAGAAAAAACCATGCGTTTTGAGCTTGCACAAAAAACTGTCAATTCAACATTTTCATCCTTCAAAGTTTTAGTTGATGATTACAAAAAACTTTGCCAGGAACTTGAAAAGGCAGAGGAATAATGCAAATATCAGAATCTGCAGAGTCATTTGCTAAAGAAAAATACGCAAACACAAAAAGAAAAGACGGCATTTTACACTTGGAGCATCTAAAAGGAGTCGTGACAAGGCTCAAAAGCTTAGGTATTACAGACAACGAAGTTCTTGCAGCAGCTTGGCTTCATACAATGATTGATGACTCGATGGCACACTTTGATGAAATTGACCGGAGATTTGGCAGCAAAATATCTGTTCTAGTTCTCTCGATATCAAAAGACACTAGTCTTACAAAAGACCAGATAGACAAGCAATATGTCAAGCAGTTAAAAGAATCTCCAATAGAGGCCAAGCTCATCAAACTTTGCGATGTCTCCACATCTCTCAAAGATTTGAAAAATTCCATCCTGTCAAAGACCAAGAGGACAAAGCAAGTAAAAAAAGAGATGCATTATCTTGGCATGGTGAAACAAGAGATGTCAAAGGCCAAATTGCAATATCCCGGGATTCAAAATATCATAGACGGCATAAATGAAATAAGCTCATCATATGGTCGTAAGCCTATTGTAATTTAGTCTTGAGCAGGCATAGTTGTCTCCAGTAAGAGATATGAATGCAAGGCTCCAAGTATTGTTGATGGTAGAAGAAAAAAAGAAGATGAAATCAAACACTGAAGACGAGTACAACAAAGCATTGGCCTCAGATGATCCGACCAAGATGTCAAAAGATTTACAAGAAGAGATGGCAAGAGAGGCAATCAAAAAGTTCAGGTCTTTGCAGTAGGAACATCCTATCGCTTTTATCTAGGATAGGAAATCCAGTAATTATTGTCAGATGACGTGATTAGATCTATTCAGCAGATTATTTTGTCAGGTAAGGGAGACAGGGGAAGACTAGAATACATACTTGAGATGCTGACAAATGGTAGGGCCTTGCCTCTTTCAGACCAAAAATATCTTGAAAGCATCATTCCGCTGTATCTTGGTCCGCAAGACACAGAATCAATACAGAGGCATGCAGAACAGGCAATCAACTCTTTGCAAGGCGAGATAAAGACATTAGATGAGCGGCTAGAAAGACTGGAAAAGCGAGGATTTGAAAGATATGTTGGCAGAAAGGCCGTCTTTTTCTTTGTAACTTTATTTTTTGGGTGGCACGCATTTCAAAATTCCCTCATGCCAATACTTGGACCATACATCCCTTTTGGCACAGACCAATACTTGTTTCCCCTCAATACTATTGCAAATAATTTCGGCATCAATGTCATAATAGGATGGATCTTTGTTTTTATGGTACTAGCCTGGCCGTTTATCGGCATTGCACATCTTGCCAGATTCATAAGATCACGCAAGGTTTTTGGCACGGTTCAAAATAGATTTTGACAATAGGAAAGAAACTGCAGGATAGCCTGAAGGGATGGGGTTGTTATATCTCCAGGTTTTACCCCAACAGTTTCTACGTGCAAATGATATCTGTTTCTTATTAAAACGGCAGCATTAAATTGCAATTGATTGCAATCGTTTTTCGTTATAACCTTAGAACAAATTCAGTTTTGATCTAGTCAACAGGACTAGGATTGTAATAGACACAGCAAGCATTACCAATGCAAGAGGGCCAAACTCTGGAACTGCGCTAGTGGAAGAAAACTCTAGTACTCGATTGTTATCGGTATCTGCAACCCAAAGATTTCCCTTGTCATCTACTTTTACGTCGTATGGTTCTGCCAGCATGTTCGATGAAGTTCCCTCATGCATACCTTCAAAGTCTGCCTGGCCTAGAACAGCAGATGCATTCATTCCATTACTAAATGGCTTTTCATATTCCAAGACCCGAGCATTATTTCCATCAGTTATCCACAGGTTCTCAGATTTATCAAATATTATCCCATATGGAGTGTTCAAAGAGTCGTTTTCGATTCCTGCATCGTTTCCTGTAAAGTCTTTTTGTCCTATTACCAATGACGCTTGCTCATCAGTAGAAAACGGTTGGGCAAACTCTAGTGCTCTGTTATTCAAACTATCAGTTGCCCACAAGTTTCCGGTACTATCAAACGCAATAGAGCTTGGCAGGTTTGTTCTGTCTTTTGTGGAACCATCAGAATTGCTTGTAAAATCGCTCTGACCTATTACAAGAGATGCATTCATCAGGTTTTTGAATGGTGATACATATTCCAGTATCCTGTTATCATAATAGTCTACAGCCCACAAGTTTCCCGACTTGTCAAAAGCAATGCCGTATGGAGCTGCAAGTGAGCTTGCAGTTGTAGGATAGACCCCTTTGTCAAAGCTTGGCGAGCCAATAACAATTGATGCAGATTCGCCGGTAGTAAAAGGCGCCTTGTACTCTACAATGCGGTTGTTGTTGGTATCTGCAACCCACATGTTTCCATCTCTGTCAAACGCCATCCCGTATGGCTGGTCAAGGCCTGACGCAGACAGGGCAGGACCCGTTGATGTAAAATTGCCTTGTCCAATCACAAGCGTAGCGTCTTTTCCATTTGTAAACGGAGGGGCAAACATCAAAATCCGGTTAAAACCAGTATCTACGACCCACAAATTTCCTTCCTTGTCAAAGGCAATCCCCTCAGGAAGATAGAGAGTGCTTGCTGACGCGTTATCATGTATCGTTCCTCCAGTGTTAAAATCACTGTGGCCTATAACCAAGGTCGCATTCTGTCCAGTTGTAAAGGCAAGAGCTTGCATCGGAATGAAAAGCAAAAGTAAGAATGCGTATTTGAATAGCACCATGACATATTCAGACAAGATAGAATAAAAAATATGCTCTCAAGTCTTTTTAATGAAAATTAATTGAGATAGGCTTTACGGGAATACTTATGATTCTAGCCGTCCATATTGCATGATTCTTATAGCAGATTTTGAAAATAACTTTTAATTGAAACTAGTTCTTTGTTCCCTCCTGTTTGTTCTGTCTCTAACTTTCTTGACTGGTCATGCATGGGCAGATAACAATATGACATTACAGATAGGTAATGCACCATCTCCAATGTTCAATCCTGCAAACATAAAGACCAATACATATAGTGATCCAACATACAATTTTTCCATTACACCACCTCAAGGTTGGATTCCTATAAACAAAGGTAATGGATCCGATAGCGCTCTAGTTGAGTTTGCTAATGAGAATCCAGACAGAGAGGCAACCTTTGCAATCTATTACTATCAAGGCAAGCCCATATCAGATTTAATACGTTTAATGCCAGATTCTGAAATTCTAAATCTTACGGTATCAAAGTTGTTTTCAAGCTCTTCAAACTTCATAGTGTATCAGAAAAACATACAAAGATTTTCAGACGGATTTGTTATTGCTGCTCTAGCTGCAAAAAATGATACTGCTCAGACCAGCCCAGCTGTAGAAGAGTTTTCTTTCTGGATGGAGGATGGAAGACAGTATTTTCTTGTCATGGTCTCATCTCGCACTGGTTTTCAACAGAATGCGTTAGAGTTTGAAAGATCAGCATATACATTTTACGTTGGCGCCATACCTTCTGACGTACACATACCTCCATGGGTGAAAAATAACGCCAAGTGGTGGTCAGAAGGCACGATTGATGATCAGAACTTTGTAAATGGTATCAAGTATCTCATAGAAAAAGGAATCATCGTGGTTCCGCATACTAGTGGTACTGGTCAGTCACAACAAATTCCTATGTGGATAAAAAATTCTGCCGGATGGTGGGCACAAGGCGTGATATCAGATGACGACTTTGTAAAAGGAATACAGTATCTCATCAGCAACGGCATTATCAAGTTGTAACAGTTTTGCGACTGAATGTCATTTAGGCTGCTGTTTTTTCTTTTTTCTCAAGTCATTTACAGCAACTAGAGAACCTATTATCAAAGCAAGCATGCCTGCTATAACAATACCAATTGTAGCAGGAATTGCATAGCAGGTAATTTGGTTGTCAGCGTTGCATTTGCCGCTAAGGTACGGATCCTCTCCCAAGACTACATTGACGTGGACTGGCTCAGTGCCAAGATTAGATACATCAAAATAATAATTTCCT
>DATFDB010000098.1:0-2766 GCA_035252445.1 Nitrosotalea sp.
TGGTTTTCATGAGTTTTTTAATAACCTTTAAAACCCTGTAGGAGATCCCCCACTTATGACAGACGCAGCATGCGGATGCGAAGCATCATCAGAGAATGGCGTTGAATGCGATTGCGCCATGCAAGGCGAATGCTATTGTGAGGCTAATTGTTCCTGCAAGGCATCAGTTTGTAAAGAACAGGTAGCTTCATTCAGATAGGTTTAGACCTTTTTTTCTTTTATTTTTTAAAAATACCGGCGCTATTTTTCATCTTCGTCTTTGATTCCCCATGTTCTTACAAGCTCTTTCTGAAACTTGTCTACCTGTTTATCATTTAGGGAATCTCCGCAGTTCTTGTGTGTTGGAACTACTGTCATACCATCTAACTTGAATTCAACTTCGTACATGTGGACTTTTTCGCATTCGCACATGTGCGAAGTACATATCGTTCCACTATATTTGCTTATTTGAAACCTTTAACTATGACCCAACTAGGTAGCTGAATCAGCAGATGGCAAGCATCAAACTTGTAGCAATCTTTGCTATTGTTATAGTGTCAGCTGCGGCAGGTCTAACATGGCCATTTTTCACAAATTTGCATCTAAATCCATTGCCAAGTGGAATGAGTATGTGGCATATGGGAAAGGGATCTCAATATGACCCAGAAATGGTGTATCAAATATCTTATAACAATACTAACTTTACGGCCGACATGAAATTTTTGCCTGCTCAAGGACAAAACCAAAGCTTACTTGTACAGATAAAGCCTGGCGGCACTGATAAAATAATTAATCAAACAGTGCAGATCGGCCTTGTTTATGATTATCCAAATGTCTCCCCTGAAGCAAAACCGTATTTTGACATGATAGATCAATCTGTATTTTCTATGCGCGACTATGCAACAACCTATCAGTATCTTGCAAAAGGTGCTGAATGGGGAGATCTCTACATCGGAGTAAACCATGAAAAACTTACTGTGACAGATGTCAGCAACACATCATTTGGATTTGGTTCAGCAAATGCATACATGTTGTCTTACCGAATAGGTGCAAATGAAAACAAGGTTTGGATTGTAGATAATCTACCATTGCCCGTAAAATCCCAAATGTATGATTTCAATGGAACGCTGGTTTATACTTTTGAGTTGGTTTCACTCAAGGCGCCATCAACTCCTGGATTTAGCTGATAGCAGTTAACCAAAAGCCAATTGCAAAATTCTATTACTTTATTGTCAAACTTGCCCCATACGTGCAAGGATGCAGGCAATATGTCGAGTCTAATATGCTCTAAAACAACTCTGACTCCTTCCTTGCCCTCATACATGTACGCATCATGGGTTTCTGGCCTGTCCAGTATTTCACTGGCCTTTGTTTTTATCAAATTCCTATCTATTGGAAAGTTCCTACTATTTCGTTGAAAAACCATGCCAATGTTTTCTGTTCCGTATGACTCAAAATCTTCAATTTTTCCTCTCTGGGGAAAATTCAATGAAAGAGTTATACCATATTTTCTTCCCACCTTTGACGCAATCTCGTTTATAGTTGTAAATGCCAATGCCGGACTGTTTTTCAAAAGGATTCTAATCTGTGGCATGTTTGATACGAGCTCCTTTCTAAGTTCTGTACTAATCGCGGAAAAACTCACAGTTACAAAGTATGAAATTTCTCGTATATTTATTTGAGTTTAATTACCAGCCTTCTGTTATTTACTCATGCTTCCACTTGACAAGGATGGCGTGCCGTATGATGAAGGATCTGAGAGGGCTTCAAGTGTGGAGGACTATAAGGTAACATGCATACAGTTCATCAAGGATATTTGCAACGATTATCTTGCATGGGTTGATTACTACAAACTTCCGCCTGATGAGGACAAAAAAAGAAGAGATAGAATACACGCAGTGGTTGAACGCACAAACGACTGGCTTGCTAAAGTTGCAACTACAATCAAGGCAGTTGATGTTGTCATGAATGACGGAATACAAAAAATGGCAGAAAACACTGCAGGACATCCATTCCAAATTGGAGTCTTTGTTAACAATACATCTGGATATACACTTGCAAAACCAGGTATGATAGACATTAACGTCAAAGCAGTAGGGAGAGATGGAAATAAGGTAAAGCTTGGTTGGCATCAAAAAGACAAGAGATTCCTCATAAGTTCTACAGGTTCTGTTTCAATAAACGAGTCAAATATCGTGGAACAAGATTTTGACATGATGGATTTGCATCTAGAAATGGATGCAAGAAAATGTCATCCCCGCGATGTCATATCATTTACAGTTATAGTAGCGGAAACAAAAGATGGCCAAGAATATGAAAGGCGTGGTATCACCACTATAATTCACATAGGGTGACTTCAAGTACTATACGGGAATCTTCTGCTCGTCTGTCTGCATACTTTATTGATGAAATCTTTTTTGCCAATGTTTCGTCTTTAACAAGTAAAGCATGGCCTTGTAGGGAAGAGCCATTCACTGTTATGCTAACCTGTGGGTACACAATTGCGTTTTTTAGCCAATCGCTATCCGGATTTCTTCTTGAAAAATAGAATTTATTGTTGTAATATACCGCCCTGAGCTCAACTGAATGAATTTTTCCTGTCTTTCTACCCTTGGTGGATAGGATAGTTCTGAGCGGGCCTTCTTCGAATTCCATGGTCATGTTTTTGTTTTAAAGAATTTAACCCATTAGATTGAAAACTCTGATACCTGATTCAATAAACTGACTTGGACACGCTCTCTCAATGGCAACTTCATTAGAAATTAGCCGAAATCAGATAAAGGCAGA
>DATFDB010000099.1:0-14341 GCA_035252445.1 Nitrosotalea sp.
AGGATTTGTCTTGTATCCCATCATGTCAAGAGTTGAGTGAATTGCAGATATTGTTCTCATCACATGATACTTGTTGACTTCACCCATGCAACCAACTCGGAACACCTTGCCTTTGAGTTCACCAAATCCACCAGCAACTAATACTCGGAACTTTTCTGACAATGTACCTCTGAAAGTTTTGTCATCTAGTCCTTGCAAATAGTTTAGTGCAATGACAACTGTAGAACGTGCATCTTCTTTTGCAAACGGTGAAAGACCAAGTGCACTCAATCCACTGTAAAATGCGTCAGAGCAAACTCTGTGTCTGTGTACTCTTTTGTCCATTCCCTCTTCCAATATTATATCAAGCGCTTCTTTGTATGCATAAAGCAGCGGTATTGCAGGAGTAAATGGAGTCTCTTTGTTTTCATCAAAATACTTGAAGTATCTTGCCATGTTAAAGTAGAATGTAGGAGGCTGATTTGCAATCATGTGTTTTTTTGCCTTTGGACTTACTGCAATAGGTGATATTCCAGGTGGAGCTGCAAGTGCCTTTTGTGCTCCTGTGACACACACATCTATTCCCCACTTGTCCATGTGAAGCTCTTCTCCTCCAACTATCGATACGCCGTCTACTACAAAGAATGAATCATTTCTTGCAGTAAGGCTTGAGACTTTGTCTAGATACTTTACCATTGTACCTGTTGAGGTTTCATTCCATACTACATAGAATGCCTTGACATCCTTGTTGTTGTCAAATGCTTCTTTTACTTGATCAAAGCTTGCATTCTGGCCAAATGGTGTTTGTAGTTTGATAACACTTGCCCCTGCCCATTCTAGCATAGTTGTAAGCCTGCTGCTAAATTCTCCGTTAACTGGAATTATTACCTTGTCACCCTTTTTGATCATGTTTACAACAGATGCTTCCACTGCTCCAGTGCCGGAAGCACTCAATGCGACAATGTCGCCTGTAGTATCAAAGACCTTTTGGGTTTTTTCTACAACATCAGCGTATAATTTTACAAAATCTTTACTTCTGTGGTTTATCATATGAGTAAACATTGCGCGCGTTACTCTTTCCGGAACGTTTGTGGGTCCGGGCAACATTACTAGATATTCCAAATAAATTCTCCATTCCCTAAAATTAGCAACCGCTATTTATTCTAACAGAATTTTAGCTAGTCTTTGCTTTGCATTAATATTCAAAAGCACATTTCGGGTTCCTTCGGGAACAAGACTTGACCAGTCTTTTCCTGTAGCGATCATCTCTCGTATATTTGTGCCAGAAACCATTTCCCTTTGCAATAATGGAACAGGAATTACTTTTGTTCCTCTTTTTTGGTACAGAGTGATGGTAAAGTCGTCATTTGAAAAAACTACATCATACTTTGGCACTATGGAATCAACATGATATGTCCATTTTTCATGATCTCCCGTATCCGGTACGTAATAGATCTCAACTCTATTCCTAGTCTCAGGATCAAGCGAGGAGAAAATCATTTCCTTTCTCTCATCTGCCGTGAATGGGTTTCTTTTTTCATTGCTCTTGTTTGAACTGCCGATTCCTATCCAAAGTTTTTCTACGTTTGATAGAGCAAACTTGACTGCTTCAAGATGCCCAATGTGGAATGGCTGAAATCTACCAATTAAAAGCCCGTTCATTGCCAAGATCTAGTCCATTTATTTAAAAAACCATTTGCTAATTAGGCAATTCGTTTGAGTACAAAAAAATGAAATTACGTATTTTTATGGTTGTGGCCAAATCATAAGACTACTCTGCCAACGATATGCTAGGAATGAGATCATGCCTAGCAAGTGAAAAACACTGCAGGTGGAGTTGGTTAGTTATTCCCAATGCTTTGAATGTAAAAAATCCATACAGCAAATTTGTATAAAATGCGGAAAAAGGACAATAGAACAACTCTTCACCACATGTTCTGCAGATCTTATCTGGTATTGCTTATCATTACATAGATATTCCAGAACTGCGGAATATTCTAGAGATATTGCAGAAGTCGTGATTAATGAAACAGTACAAGATGTCATATCTGAAAATGATTCATGATTAAAAAATACGCTGTTTTCTAAATAATTGTCAGATGTTTGCTTATCCTTTATCTTTATACAATTTTACAGATCTTGCTATTAGATTTACACAAATCAAATACACTACAAATGATATAGACTGGGCTAAGGCAGATGAGATATACGCTTCGTAGTTACTGGTCAATAGATAATACTGTATCAACCATCTACAAATGCTGTAAATTATTTCTCCCAGTCCTAATGATGTGATTATTTTTAGTAGGTCCGTTTTTAGCCTAGATTTGTCTAACTGCCCAGATTCTAAGATGTATTTTTTTCTGTTATCTATATAAAAAAAACCTGAAAAAGCTGCGTAATAGATTGATAGATCGACTGCAAGCGTGGCTGAGCTATTAAGGTACTTTGCTTGAACAGACAAAACCTGTGCTACAATAGCAGAAATGGTAACAGATACAAAAAAAGCAAGTAAAATGTTTTTGTTTAACCTGAGATATTCCTTATAGTGTTTTTCCACGTCTTCTTTTGATATAGTATAGATAAAAAGTAACCAGAACACGTACGGCTTCAAATGACAATTCTTTTTCTGTATCACAAATGAAAAGAAATATCAAAATAAGATTTTTCTATCATAGCAATCTAAACAGTAAACATGGTTAAATTGAGTGATTTGAGAGCATGCAAAAACTGCCATATGGTGTATTTTAAGACTCCTTCGGAGAAATGTGCACATTGCAACGCATCAACACAACAAGAAGAAGTAAAATTTGATTAGATTTCTGTCAATAATGAATCTCTAATCTTTATTTTTCTAGTACAATATTGTAAAAATACAAAATATGTGTAATTTACCAATATCAGCTAAAATTACACAATTAACTAAAAATAACACATAGAAACACGATTCCCATGAAATTATTTTTTGTATATAGAATTTGATATAATTTTTCTGTAGTTTTGGCCTAGATTTTAATCTTATATCAGTATATCATTTTATATTTCAAACATTATGAGACGAATTTGACTATGATTGAAACTTTGGAAGTTACAGCAATCTTTGCAGCCTGTGGATTTCTAACATGGACCGCAATGAAGAAGTATGGTTCGCAGATTGAACGAAGACTTGACGAAATCGACATCCACAGTACAGAGTTGATAACAGAAAGAAAGTTGAGAAAATAAATATCAACAGTTATTTTGATAAATTCTATTAGGAATTATTTTCTTCAGTTTCTTTTGTAACACTATGGCTGTGTACACTCTTGTTTTTTCTAGTTACTAATGCATATCCAAATGAGATAGAGACTATGCTTACAGCTAGAACAGGTCCTGCCCATTGCGGCAATATGTTGGTATTAGTAACTGTTCCATAGGACTCTAAAGATGCAACTGATACTGCAGCGCCACTTAGAGCATAAGCCATGTATCTGAAACCTTTAGTATTGAATATTCTAGAAAATGCAGAACGTAACAATACACTATCCAGTGTATCTATCGGAATCATTCCGAGGGCAAAGAACCCTGAGAGGATTAATGCTGTTTGAATTCCAGTTGTAGCAGATGCAACAGCAGATAGGCTGATTGCAGATATTTGTGTCGCAGTATCAAAGCCCAAACCAAAAACTAGGCCAGTAACAAGGGAAGAGCCTACAGGACCCAACATCCCAGTTCTCTTTAGAATTTTTGTTGCAAGTATTGCGGACCCACTCTTGCCCCATTTCTTTATCGCATAAATGTTGACTACACCAATTGCACCTAATGCAATTGCGCCAACTATGCCTCCCCAAAATTGAAGATTTCCTGTGCTAGTAAGTCCTCCTACTACGTAAATTATGAGAATCATTTCAGCTAATACTGATAGCATATGGCCTGAACTGAATCCTATTCCCACCAATCGGGATTTTTTTGTAGCATTATGCAGCCTGACTAGATTATCGATTGCGGTAATATGATCAACATCAAGTCCATGACGCATCCCAAGAACTAGCATGGTAGGCACTGATAATAGGATAAAGGCCCAAGAGGTGTCAATCATTATAGATATCTCCATGCAATGGACCTGATAGTATTACGAAACTTGGTAGGAGTAATACTAACACAAAAAGTGTGCCTAATCTGTGTATAAAAATATGTCCTAAAAAAACGTAAACTACAAAACTTCTTCTAAAACATATACGTAAAATGCAAAGAGATCTGGTTTTAGACAAAAAATGCAAATTTTACTTTTAGACTCTTGATGACATGATTTTCTGAAATTTTTCTTATGTAATCTTTGCATTATAACACAATCAGAAAAAATTATGTAGTAGTGTTCTCCTGATTACTGAATATGGATTATCATCATTTTCATGGGAAAAATATTCCACATATAGAAGTCAATCCAGATATGAAAATAGATGATCTTGTTGAAATCTATTCTAGATCAGGCTATAATGCAAGACAGCTTGGAGACGCTGCAAAACTCTTCCGTAAAATGATAGAGGATGATGCTACAATATGCCTCACAATTGCTGGTGCAATGACACCAGTTGGCTTTGGCGGCCTATTCAAATCCCTTATAGAAAAAGGATTTGTTGATTGGATAATATCTACAGGTTCTAACCTATACCACGAAGATCATTTTGCATGGAATTTGCCTGTAAAACAAGGACATTTTGAAGTAGACGACATGATTCTTTATCAAAAAGATATTGTGAGAATACGAGATGTATACATCAAAGGTGAAGAGACACTAAAAAAACAAGACAAGATTGTGCAAAAAATGTTTGAAAATAATGTAATGGATAGACCATTTACCACTGCAGAGTTTGCAAATTGGATGGGTAAATATTCAAAAGAGCACTCAAAATATCCTGAAAAAAGCTTTGTAGTTTCGGCTTACGATTATGATGTTCCTCTCTACATATCTACGTTAAAAGATTCTTCGCTTGCTCTTGATTTGGCCCCTTTGCGCCTTGCAAATAAACAATTTTCTCTAGATTTTGTTCGTGAGATAATTGAACAGGCTGCAATTTTGTACAATTCAAAAAAGGCTGGAATTGTAGAGATAGGAGGAGGCGTACCCAAAAATACAGCACAGCAGACTGGTCCTCTATTAGATCAGATCTTGGGCATGGGACATGGAGGGCAAAATTATATTATTCAGATAACTGATGCCAGGCCCGATACTGGTGGATTATCTGGTGCTACTCTTCAGGAAGGCAAGAGCTGGGGCAAGGTAAAAGATTCTCACGAAGATGTAATTGTGGTTTACACAGATGCTACCATCGCATTTCCAGTTTTGTGTTTGTATGCATTAAGCACTGAAAGCCCTAGAAAACCAAAACGCATCTACAAGAAATTAGGACAATATTACAAGGAATTATCTGAGCTTTATTTCGATAAAAAGAAATTATCTCAGCGATAATTGCGTTTTGTTTCTTGTGTATACAATTATTTTAAAGAATCAAAACTGCAGCTGCAAAGACAGTTGTCCATCTTCCTTTTGAATCTCCGACTGCACTTTGAGTAATATTTCGGGTTTTGTATATTTGTCCAGATACTTTCCATTGTTGTCTTTTTTCATCCCAGTTTTTGTCAATATCGAATGGTATTCCAAGAGATGAGGCCAACATTTGTGCTGCAATATCTTCTGCATAATCTCCAGCTTCTTTTTCTGTCTCTCCAAATGAATGATATTCAGATAGATATCCCCACCTTTTTCTATCAGATGGTTCTGCTAATCCTACAGAGGCTGCCATTAATCTATGTGGTTCGTTAGATTGTTGTCTTGCATATATCACAAACTGTACACTACCAGGACGAATAAGCTTCAATCCCTCGTGACGAGGTATTATTTTTGCGCCTGGAGGAAATATGCTTGAAATTAACACCAAGTTGGTATTTGGGATACCAGCATCTCTCAGTGCATATTCAAAGCTTGTAAGTTGATCTTGATGCACTCCTTTTCCTTTGGTGAGAAATAATTTTTTTGGAACTAAATCAAGCATGTTATCTTCTTTGTTTCCTGAATGAACATTATTTAAGAATTGGTCTCTAATGCGTATATTACGTTTTAATTTTGAATGGCGATTATATAACAATACAAGGAATTTATACTACAAATCAAACTGTAATAGGATGAGTAGTAAGGCAAGACCAGTACGAGACATCTCGATAAAAAATGATACTGATCTTCAGAATATTTTTAAACAGATGGCAGAGTCTGGAGGTTTTGAGTCAAGAAATCTTTCCGATGGTCTTGAAATCCTCACAACAATGATAAACGATAAACATTGTCTGAAATTTCTTTCGTTTGTAGCAGCAATTACGTCTACTGGCCTTCGCGGAATAATTACTGATATGTTAAAAAACAAAATGTTTGATGTGGTCATAACTACATGTGGTGCATTAGACCATGATATTGCAAGATATTTTTCAAATTATTTAGAGGGATCGTTTACTCTTGATGATTCAGAACTTTTGAAGAAAAATATACACAGATTAGGCAATGTACTTGTTCCTATGGATAGTTACGGGCCAATAATCGAGGAAAAGATGCAGCAATTCTTGGAAGCCGCATACAAATCAGGTAAAAAGGAAATGTCTACTGCAGATATTACAAAAATGATAGGCGAAAATCTAGGAGAGGGATCATTCCTGTATTGGGCATACAAGAACAACATTCCAGTAGTGGTACCTGGAATAATGGATGGAGGAGTAGGCAGCCAGATTTGGATGTTTACTCAAAAACATAGTGATTTTAAGATAAATGTTGCAGCAGACAGCGACCTGTTATCTTCACTTATTTTCAAGGCAAAAAAATCAGGAGCTCTCATGCTGGGAGGAGGCATTTCAAAGCATCATACGCTTTGGTGGAATCAATATAGAGATGGTTTAGACTATGCAGTTTATGTCACAACCGCACAAGAATTTGATGGAAGTTTGAGTGGAGCTCTTGTACGAGAAGCAATCTCATGGGGAAAAGTTACTCAAAATGCAAAACAAACTACGATTCATGCTGAAATAACTACCATCTTGCCATTTCTTTATTCTGCACTTCTTGGCAGAATAATGTAGTTTAAAACAAAATCAAAAAACACTATCACAATTCAATAATAATGATGGGCTGGCCTTTGCATCTTGCCAAGCTTGTCAAAGTGATCATGTGGTTTGTTTCCTTTCGCATGCGAATGTGTAGTACCATCACCATGAGTGTGTGTATACATTGCAGGCTGTTTCATAATAACTTCATCTACACGCAGAAGTAATGATGCAACATCAGATGCTGTTTTGATTACTTGTTCTTTGACTATCAAAGGTTCAATGACGTTTTCAGAGTACATTTCTTTTACCTTTCTTTCACCTGTGTCTATACCATACCAAGAATGAATTCTTCCATTATTATGCTCAGAATTTTTGCTCCTTAATTGAACAAGCGCATCAATCACATTCATTCCAGAATTTCTAGCTATTGTAAGAGGGATTTCTTCCAAGGCATCAGCAAAATTCTCAATCACAGTTTGCTCTTTGCCCTCTATCAAAAGCGATTTTTTTCTTAGTTTGTTTGCAATAATTATTTCAGCAGAACCTCCACCTGCCACTATTGATGGATTGACAAAGAAATCTTTTAGGACAGCTATCGCATCAAGTACCGTTCGATGATACTCATCTAGCAATCTCTTGGAATTTGCTCGCAGCAATATCGTGACCGATTTCGGGTTTTTGCACCCTTCTACGAATACCATTTTGTCATCGCCTACAAATTTTTCATAAACATTACCTGCAAAACCTAGATGTTCTGGAGTTATGTTATTCAAATCGTTTGTTATTATGCCACCTACAGCCTTTTCCAACCAGTGTAGATCATTTTCTTTCACTCTACGAATAGATATCATGCCTGCTCTTGATAGATAATGCTGAGCCAGTCTACTGATTCCCTTTTGAGAAACTACAACGTTTGCACCTGAATTAATTATTTTTTGAGTTTTTTCCTTTACATCCTCATTTTCTTGTGAGATGTATTGTTGCATTTCTTCTGGCGAATGGATTATAATTTCTGCATCAGTTTTCGTTCTCTCATTGTCAAGTTCTTCGTTAATTAGAAGAATTTTTGCATTCTTTAATATCCTAGGCATTCCAGAATTATCAATTGTTTTATCGATAACTATTCCTCGTACTAGTTTGATATCCGAGGTATTTCCTGGTTTTTCTTCTATCTTAATGTCATCTGTTTCAACTTTTTTATTTGTAAAATCTGCAATTGTACAAAATGCTTCTGTAACTAATTCTGCTATAGGCTTATCTTCACATAACATGGAAATAGACTTTGAATTCAGACAGGTCTTCGCCAGATTAATCATTATTTCTTTATTTTTGTAGTTTGATATTTTTGCAATTGATTTCACAATATCTAGTGCCATCTCACCAGCCCTTTTGTATCCTGCTTCAATGGTAGAGGGAGATATTCCTAAATCCAGCATTTTTTCTGCTTTTTCAAGAAGAGAACCAGCTAGAACAACTACTGATATTGTTCCATCTCCTACTTCATTATCAACTGAATTTGATGCATCTATCATTAACTTAGCTGCTGGATGCTCAACATCGATTTTACGTAATATGGTAGAACCGTTCTTACTTAGAGTGACCTCACCTAGAAGATCGATGTATATTTTTTCAAATCCTCGCGGCCCAAATGATGTTTTGATGAGATCTGCAATTAATTTACCAGCAATCAGATTATACCTGCGAGTTTCTTCACCTACAGAAAATTCTGTCCCCTCACCAAGTAAATTATCGGTAGAACTCATGTAAGTATGAGATATTTAGTAATTATAAAACTTCTGATCGTAGCATTACCCAGAAATGTTTACAAGAAATATTGGAAATATTTTAAGTCGTGTTTATTGGCGGTTTTGGAATTGCGGATTCTATTATTGGTTCTATCTTGGCATGAATTCTAAGCACATGAATTATAGATTCTGTTAAAGCGATAATTTCAGAAACTGAATCTGCAAGTATTCTCATGATTATTCCACAGTCATGCGGCAGAGATGAACAGCTTGCTAAAATGTGAGTATTTTTTGATGCCAGATTGACTTCTTCCATAATTCTTTCTGTCGAAATAGAGATGCCTATTATGTAAACGGTGGAAAAGGCGCTTTTCCCTTCAAATACTGACTCTAAATGTGGATTATCTCTGCGGTTTAGGCTCATTACATCCGTAAAAAGAATTTGGTTTTTTCTACAAGCTGAAGTACGAAGAAAACAAAGATCAAAATCATATTTTTCTCCAGAGGCTATACGGCCTGCAGATATAATTTCAGAATATATCAGTACTGCATTCTCGTCAATCTCAAGATTTACTTCTTGATAAAATCTCGATGATTTGAATGGGATTATCTGATGTGGAACAAATTCCAGATAACTTTCTTCCTGACAATGTATATTGATGTATTGCGAAGCATATCCATCTTCCATTTTATAGATTTTAGTTGCAGATTGATTGGTGATTCTTGCCTTGGAATTTTTCCCCATTATGATATCAATTTTCTGTTCGTCTCCCTGCAGAATACCTCCAGAAGAAGACATCATGTAGATATGTGCAAATTTTGGATGATCCGAGTCCGGATACATGGCCTTTTGAATTAGAAATGGGGCCTTTGACATCAATGATTTTACGTATGTTTTAAGATTTTGATCTGATTCAAGTTCTAGGTTTATTGTGCCATTTTGGCCTGGTATTTTAGTTTCTTTATTTTTAAAATTTTTAAAAACATCTGGAACATGATGACTCATCTGATTCTATCCTTTTTAGCAATAGTTTTTTTGTCGAACAGTATAGATTTGATTATGCTTTCTGCAACATATTCAATACCCTCACCAGTTTGGCAGTTAACAAACACAAAGGGTTTTCCTTCTCGGATTTTTTGCGCATCTCTTTTCATTACGTTGATGTCTGCTCCTACATGTGATGCTAAATCAATCTTGTTGATTACAAGTAAATCACTACTTTCTATTCCTAATCCGCCCTTTCTTGGGTATTTGTCGCCGCCTGCTACATCAACTATGTAAATGAAGTAATCTGCAAGAGCTGGGCTAAAGGTAGTCATAACATTATCACCACCACTTTCAATAATGATCAAATCAAGAGTGGGATCTTTTTTTTCTATTTCGTCAATCACTGCTAAATTTATTGTAGGATCTTCACGTATTGCAGTATGAGGACAACCTCCAGTAGCTATTCCTATAATCATGTTTTCAGGCATGACTTTGAGTTCTGTAGATAGTACTCGCTGCATTCTTTCTGCATCTTCTTTTGATATAACATCATTTGATATTATACAGCACCTGTATCCTTTTTCTATCAAAACCGGCACTACACGTTCAATTAACCGGGTTTTTCCAGATCCTACAGGCCCACCGATTCCAACTTTAGGTATTTTTCTATTTTTTGACATCAAAAATCACTTCAGATCTATGTTATGAACATCTTAGAACTGTCATGCTCATGAATCATCTGGAAAATATCTGTAAGTGGGGTCAGTTGCCAAATATTATCAAGTGATTCTTTTTTGATATTTTTTGAGATGTCATTAATCTTGGCTGAAAGTAGTGTAAGAATTTTTTGACCGCTAACATGATCAACTATTCCCAATCTGATTGCCGCTGCTACAATGTTTTGACTGAATGAATAAAGAATCATTCTTATCCCACTTTCTTGTGGGATCCCAAAAAGATTTACTGCTATAGCATAACATACAGGATGTGTTCCAGGAGTTTTATTTGAAATTATTTTCTTTTGAAACTGCTTTGCTGTTATGTTTTCTTTCTTATCAGATGCCATTTGAATTATGCAATTTAAGATTTGTGAGCCAGATCTAACAGAAGCGTTCCGTACTTCTTTTACTAGTTTCATAGAGTAAAATCTGTTATCTATTTCAACAAGTTCATCGATATTCTTATTTTCTATGGCATTCATTGCTGCTAGAAAAATCATGCAATCACAAGGTACTAGTTGAAATTCTATTTGCCGTTCAATGAAACTTGCAACATCCTTATCGTTTTTGATTCGTTGATGCTTTGCAAGTGATTCCAAACCATTAGACATTCCAAACATGCCTGATGGAAAGAAAGAATCCGCTAACTGCATTAAAAAAAATTCATGATTAGTGTTCATGCATATACATTCCATGTTGAGGTTGAAAAATCTGTTCTTCCACTACAAATTCAGAGTCATTTATGATTCCAGAAAAGAGCTTTTTGAACACTTCAACTTCAGAATCAGAGTGTATAGGAAAAGAGAGAATATTGCTATTTATCATGATTGGCTTGTGTCTATTTCCTATAATATGTCCAAGAGTGATTAAATTATCAGGATTGTCTCTTAGATTCTCTATTTTGATAGAAAGTACTTTCTCAGGGATTTGTTCAACTATAACAAATCTCTCTTGATCTGACACTATAACATCCCCGTGATAAAGATGAGAATTCAGAATTAGGCCTATGTCAGTTCCAAAATCGGTTGTTTTCCTAATTCTACCTCTCTCCAACTCATGGCGCGGGATTTTCATTCTTTCACATTTTTTTTGAGATTCCATTTGTTTGAATTTATTCATTAATTCTTTATCATGAAAAATATTTCCAACTATTGTTGTGATAGTAAGCATGATGATCTAGCTAAAACTATGAAATTATATTTTTTGATCAAGGTCTAAGTAATCTGTTATAAATAATAAATACAAGAAGTCATGTTAGATACAGATATGATGCTTACTCCAAGAGAAATAGACAAACTCTATATTTTTATGACAGCTGAAGTTGCGCGAAGAAGAAAAGCGAGAGGATTGAAGCTTAACTATGTAGAGGCTTTGGCATTGATTTCAGACCACATAGTTGAAGGAGCAAGAGATGGAAGATCAGTGTCAGAGTTAATGAGTTCTGGAAGAAAAGTGCTAACAAGAGATGATGTTTTGTCTGGCGTACCTGAGTTGATTAAGACGGTTCAGACTGAAGCAACATTTGAAGATGGAACTAAACTTGTCACAGTTCATGATCCCATTGTATAGATATGATCCCTGGAGAATATTTCATAAGCGATGTTCCTATTATTGCAAATAAAGGCAGAAAGACAAAAAAGATCACAGTTAGCAATTCTGGAGATAGGCCAATACAAGTAGGTTCTCATACACATTTTTTTGAGACCAATAAAGCTCTAGTGTTTTCTAGAGAGAAGGCTTACGGTTTTCGTCTAAATATTCCTGCAGGAACGTCAGTAAGGTTTGAACCGGGTGACACAAAAGAAATAGAACTTACAGAATATGCTGGACAAAAAATAGTATATGGATTCAATGGTCTTGTTAACGGTAAGCTTTCTACTAGAAAACAAATTGCAATCAAGAAAGCACGAAAGTTAGGATTCAAGGATAATGATCAAAAATGACGTTAATCATTCCCAGAAAACAATATGTTGATCTTTATGGGCCCACCAAAGGCGACAAAATTAGACTCGCTGATACGGATCTGATAATTGAAATCGAAAAAGATTTTCAAACGTATGGAGACGAGATTGTTTTTGGCGGAGGTAAGAGTGCAAGAGACGGAATGGGTCAGGCAAGTGGCGTTACTAGTAGAAATGCCCTTGATCTAGTCATAACAAATGCAGTGATCATAGATCCAGTTCTAGGCATTATCAAAGCAGATATCGGCATTAAAAATGGGCGAATAGTTGGTATCGGAAAAGCAGGTAATCCAAACATCATGGACGATGTGGACATGATAATATCAGCAAATACCGAAGTAATTGCAGGAGAGCATGCGATTTGTACTCCTGGCATCATTGATACACACATTCATTTTATTGCCCCTCAACAAGTGATAGAAGCAATCTGTAGTGGCACTACAACCATGATTGGTGGCGGTACAGGGCCTGCAGATGGTACTAAAGCAACAACATGCACTCCAGGTCCATGGAATATCCATAGAATGCTTGAAGCTCTCGACGAATTTCCTCTAAACTTTGGATTATTGGGAAAAGGAAATGATTCCAGAGAACCTGCCCTAATAGAACAGATTGCTGCAGGAGCCTGTGGTTTGAAATTACATGAGGATTGGGGTTCTACTCCAGCTACAATTGACGCTGCCCTGCGCGTTGCCGATAAGACTGATACTCAAGTGGCTATCCATACAGACACATTAAACGAATGTGGTTTTGTTGATGACACAATCAATGCGATACGCGGAAGAACAATTCATACGTATCACACTGAAGGTGCTGGTGGAGGACATGCTCCAGACATTATGAAAATTGCTGCTGAGAAAAACATTCTTCCCTCCTCAACAAATCCAACAAGGCCATTTACTGTTAATACATTAGAAGAGCATCTTGACATGATGATGGTTTGTCATCATCTAAATCCCTCTGTAAGAGAAGACGTTGCATTTGCAGAATCTAGAATTAGAGGAGAAACAATTGCTGCAGAAGACGTGCTTCATGATATTGGTGCCCTAAGCATGTATTCTTCTGATAGCCAAGCAATGGGTAGAGTTGGAGAAGTAAGTATAAGATTATGGCAGACAGCCGATAAAATGAAAAAAACTGTTGGTCGCCTATCAGAAGAAACAGGAGATAATGATAACATGCGTGTTAAAAGATATCTTGCAAAGATTACCATCAATCCAGCAATAACGCATGGAATTTCTAGTTACGTAGGCTCTTTGGAGATAGGTAAATTAGCTGATATTGTCATATGGTCACCAGAGTTTTTTGGTGTAAAACCTAAACTTGTGATAAAAGGAGGATTTGTTGCCTACTCTTTGATGGGTGATCCAAATGCGTCTATTCCCACTCCAGAGCCAGTATATTATCGCCCCATGTTTGGCGCGTTTGGACAAGCAATGCATTCTACCTCAGTGACCTTCACTTCAAAATTAGCAATAAGAAACGGTTTAGCGAAAAAATTAGGTTTGAAAAAGAAACTACTTCCAGTCAAAAATTGCAGAAAGATAACCAAGAAAGATATGGCTTACAACAATTTGTTGCCAAAAATAGAGATTGATCCTGAAACTTACAAGGTTTTAGTTGATGGAAAGTTGGCTACAACTGAAGCATCAAAAAAACTTGCGATGGCTAGATTGTATCATTTGTTCTAGTTCGACAATCGAAAATCAATATATTTTTATATTTACTAAGTATAAATTGTATCATGTCACCAGTCAAGACACGAAATGAGGTTGAAAATGCCTCAAAGAAAGCAGTAGAATCACTTTACGGCACTGAAATCCAAGATTTCAAAATAAGAGAGCTCTTCCCGTTACCAGAGAAAGGCCCTCAAGACTCTTG
>DATFDB010000100.1:0-4667 GCA_035252445.1 Nitrosotalea sp.
CGCATATCTTCTTGGAAGATTGAAAAAGCAACATGAGGTTGTAGGCTTTGAGAGAAGCACGGAAGAAAACCATGATTCCATATGTGCATGGGGTACAACAAAAGGCCCTATGAACGAGTTTGCAAAAAAATGTGACCTTGATTTTAATGATTATTTGATACATGACGGAAAGAAAATGTACATCAGCATGAATTCTGACCAGTTTACAATCAAGCTGATGGGGCTGTGCACATACAACAAGATAGGCTTGATAAAAGACATGGCAAAGGACTGCAAGATTCACTATGGCAAAGCACCAAAGATTGAAGACTTGGAATCAGAGTTTGACATAATAATAGATTCTACAGGATTTCACAGATCTTACCTACCAAGACTTGCACAGGATTTCCATTTGCCAACATACCAATACAAAGTGGAATATGAGAATGGCGTTCCATTTGATGACTTTTATCTCAAGCCATTTTCATCCATGAGCGGCTATTTCTGGTACTTTCCGCTTGGAAAAAACATCGCACATATAGGAGCTGGCGACAAGAACAGAAATCACATTGTAGAAACTGATGCATTTTTGAAAAAATATGGAGGCAAAGTAATCAAGACAGTTGGAAGGCCAATTCGACTAGCTACACCTGACATGTGTGAACCATTCTACCATGGCAAAGTGGTAGGGGTTGGGGAGTCGATAGGTACTGTTTATCCATTGCTTGGCGAGGGAATTATACCAAGCATGACGTGTGCTGACATATTTGTTGAAAACATCGGAAATAACGAGAGATACCGCCAGATGGTATTGCAAAAATTTGCAATATACTCAAGGGTATTATCTTTTGTTAGGAGTAAGATGGACAGCAAGTTTGGCATGCTGAAAAACTTGGCAGATCTGATAGCAATTTACAGATACATGAAGAAAAATGAATGGCGATTTGGAATGGAAATCAGAATGGCTGACATGATGAAGGTAGCCAAGGCCTAAAGGCCCATACTTACGTATCCAAAATTTTCACGAGTGGTTCTGTTTGAGCTCATCGTATAGTCATAGATGATTTTAGAGTATTCGGTAAGAATTTCTTTCATTTCATCAATTGATTTTGCAAAGTAAAATCCAGGGCAGTCTCCAGTAAACTGGAATGTTGCATGAACACGTGCCTTGCCTTTTTCATTTTCAAGCCATGATGAAAAGGGATACAGGTAGCACACTCCTGGCCTTGATGGATGAAGACCGCAGTAGCCTTTGTCATCAAGAAATCTGCATCGAATGTGAGTGCCGTCTTCTGCTTCTGTTTCGTCAGTTTTTCGCTTGAGGTTAATCATTGTCATTGTTATTGAATTACCAGCAGGCCCATGCTCTTCCCATGTGTTTACATTAGTTTCATTTTTTACAAAATCAGATACTTTTTCATATTTCAAGTTCTTGCTGATTGTTATCAGGTCGCTTGAGGTCAGAGGCAGCCTTCCTTGCCTGTTGCAGCAGTTATGACAATCAGGCCAGTAGCATTTCCAAATAACATATCCACCATCTGAAGGCAGATACGGTATGTGAAATATCACACCGTTTACTTTAGTCTGAAAATCTGACACGTCAGTTTTCTTGCCCAAAATGAAATCTCGAATTATAGGTTCAATTTTCCAGTCTTTTGATAACATTTCCAATGATTCTTCAATTTTGTTTTGCATCAACCAATAAATTCATCACAATACTTTTGAACGTTATCAATGTCAAGCCAAAAGGGAAAATATGCGTCTGCTACACAAAATAGGCGGCTAGTTTGGGAAAAAGTCATGTGGCCTTTAATTTTAGAGATAAACAATGTTAGTTTTACTTTGGAGCAATACAAGAAAAAGCGTAATGAAGTGTGCAAGGAGCTAGGCATTCCTTCATCCAGAATAGCTGGCGGATTTGTCTCGCTTTTGTTAAAGGGAATACTCTACAAGGAAAAAAAGATCTACTCTATTCATTACAGGTTGATTCCGTATATGAGGCTAAAAGCAGACTGTGATTATGCAACTGCAGTGCGTGAAGCAAGTACAAAGTAGATGCGACAGAAATCACCACAGATAGATATTTCCCATATTTGTGAGAGTTTCTCATTAGATTTTATAGTGTCATTTTTTGATTGTATCTAGATGAGGTATTACATTGCAGGCGTAATATTATTTGCAATATTTGCAGTTCTTGCACTATTGATAGGACAGGATAACTCGCTAACAAGATTAGATCATACTGCATTTGCATCAATTAACAACCCACAAGGAAAAATTATCAATGAGATAATGATTTCACTTACAAAATATGGAAGAGAAGCAGTATGGATAGCTACTACTGCATTGGTTTTCATATTTGGCGGGAAGGAAGGAAGAAGGACATCAGTCCTGCTCGTCATATCATTTATCATACTGATGCCTCTCGGAACAATTCTCAAAGACGAGATTGACAGACCTAGGCCGTCACCTGCAACGCCTGACAACTTGTTGGTAAAACCAGACAATGATCCGTCTTTTCCCTCAGGTCATGCCGTGATTGTTTCTGCAGGTGCATTCATAATGCTTGCAAGGTTCAACCAAAAAAAACAGATTATTGCTTCATTGATACTTTTAGTTGAAGCATTTCTAGTAATTTATTCAAGAGTTTATGTCGGAAACCATTATCCACTTGATGTCATAGGTGGAATACTGGTTGGAACCGGTGTAAGTTCGATTGTAGTAGGGTTTAGCAAATATCTCAACCCAATATTTTTGCGTCTTGATTCAATACGCAAAAAATAACTGGTACAAATGCAAGGTTTAGCGGTATTCATCACCGCAATCTCCAATCCTTGCAAACAGGTCTTGAGACCGTGCTGTAATTGCCTTGATAGAATCATTGTCTTCACGGTCTAGCTCCAAGCCAAATACACGCATATTGTCTGACCTGTGTTCTGATATTCCAAGCCTTACGCCGATTATTACACCTGCAACTGCAGGCTTGTCCAAGATATATCGCGTAGCAATATTTGCGATGCTTACATGATGTTTTTTTGCTATTTTATCAAGTACCACAAGCAATTCGTGGAACAGATTCCACCCACCCCACGCATCAATCATTTGTTTGTATTTTTGCAAGCTAAGTGTATCAAGGTTATTTCTCATGGGTTCAGATTTTCCAAGATACTTTTCAGACAAAAATCCTCCCAAGAGAGTTCCATAAGTCAACAGCTTCATACCATGTTTTTGGCAAAATGGGACCATCTTGATTTCAGGTCTGTCATCAATGATAGAATATTGCACCTGGTTTGAGACAAGCTTGAATCCATTTTCTACCATGGTTTCTATTCTTTCAGTATCAAAATTTGTCAGTGCCAAGTGTTTTATCTTTCCCTCGTCGCGCAGTTTTGATAGATGGTGCAGTGCATCAAGGTATCTTGTATCGTTATAGTCCCACCAGTGAAATTGTACAACATCAATTGTTTTTACATTCATTCTGCGGATTGATTTATCGATATAGTGTTCTACAATAGTTCTAGTCATGGGTCCAGGATTTGGGACAAACTTTGTCAATGCTTGCATTTTATCAAGTTCTTTTTCATTCTTTTTTGCAAGCCTTCTTCGAAATTCCCCTAGATATTCTTCGGCAGGCCCGTAAATGTCTGCCATATCCCAAGTTGTAAATCCAGAATCGTGATATGACTGCATTTCCGAGACTGCAAGATCCGGGTTCATTGCACCATGCCCACCTGCAGTTTGCCACATGCCGTTTAGGATACGACAGATTTTCAAGTCAGGAGCTAATTGTAGAGTATTGGGCTTTTCATTTTTCATACCTAGTTATTTTTTCAAATGCGATTAGATATAGTCTTTTTTTGATGCTAGTCCATTTACTTTTTTTATTATTCTGCGAAAAGTTGGGTTTGCATCGCTGCCTTGAATTTCAAGCGTTCCGTCCTTGTAATAATAAATTGAGATCTTGCCATCAATTGATACAATCTCAAATGATTCCAGCATGGAGTCATGGTACGACGGATACTGCGACAGAATGAAATCTTCGGTGAGCGACCTTTTTATTGTATAGTACACGTCTGGCGGTAGTTTTTTGTAATTTACCAAAGTTAGAGGGATTTGATATCAATCACAAATCTATACCTTACATCGCTATTCAAAATTCTCTTGTATGCCTCATTTACCTTTTGAATTGGTATAATCTCAATGTCGCATGCAACATTGTGCTTTCCACAGAAATCAAGCATCTCTTGAGTCTCCTTAATTCCTCCAATCAATGAACCTGCAAGTGTTCGTCTAGCGCCAGCAAGTAAAAAGGGGCCAACCGAGGCTTCGGTCTCTGGCATACCAACTAAGATCATGGCTCCATCAAGTTTGATCAGCTCAAGATATGCATTCAGGTCAATTCCAGATGATACGGTATTGATTATCAAATCAAAATATCCCTTTAGTTTTTCAAAAGTTTCAGGATTAGACGTGGCATAAAACTTGTCTGCACCAAGTTTTTTTGCATCATCTTGTTTTGCAAGTGAGTGCGATAGTACTGTTACTTCAGAACCAAGAGCGTGCGCAATCTTGACTCCAATGTGTCCAAGACCTCCCAGTCCTATAATTCCAACTTTCTTTCCAGGCCCTGCTTTCCAGTGTGCAAGTGGAGAATAGAGTGTGACTCCTGCACAGAGGAGTGGTGCTGC
>DATFDB010000101.1:0-11601 GCA_035252445.1 Nitrosotalea sp.
TGGATGTGGAAAGTGAGGTAGTGTTGGATGGAATGATGGATGTGGAAAGTGAGGTAGTGTTGGATGGAATGATGGATGTGGAAAGTGAGGTAGTGTTGGATGGAATTATTGCCTTAGTGCTTGGGGGAATTATCGTATTAAGAGATGTTGTCGGTGAGGTAGTTGTAGTTGATGTCGGGGATGTAGTTGTAGTTGATGTCGGGGATGTAGTTGTAGTTGATGTCGGAGATGTAGTTGTAGTTGATGTCGGAGATGTAGTTGTAGTGGACAAATTTTGTGATATCGTCGTGCTTAAGGTATTAGTGCTAATACTGTTATTGAGTAACGCAGAAGCTTGAACAAAATTTATCATGAGTAACACAAAAACAATAGCAAGAATTTTTTTTAACAAAACAACACCCAGAGTTTAGTTGCATCAATCTTGTCATAATTTACCGGGACAATCTGATCAAGTGAGATTGCATTTTTTTCAACATGGTATATCATAGTGAAAACTATTGATTTGCTTACATGTGCTGGTATTATGATAGCATGCATAATGCCCCATCATCCCCCAAATGTAACAGAGTTATACGATAATGTTCTATAAAAAACCGATCAAAAAGACTTGGAAGTTCAATCCCTATCATTACAACACCCAGAAAACTGATCCTGCAAATACATAAAAGAACATAGTAAGAATATTCTAGAACAATATTTGTTACCGACGTACCAAATGCCATTTTGTGGACATGGATTTACAGATTATAAAAATAAAGAAAAAAAGTTACTGAAGTAACTTTTTCTGGAGAATTTTCTTTTCTATCTGCTTTGCCCGCACCACAAATGCCACAAAGATGCCACCAAAGATAGAGGCGCATATTATGGTAGCCCCGATGACTCCTTCAGGATTTAGGTATGGTGTCCCTGAGCCTTCCCCAGGGTGAGCCTTGACTTCTTCTATTCTCTCCCGTGCAAGTTTTAGATCCTCCTCAAGGGTCATACCACTGCTTGACTGTGACGGATATGTTTGTGCAAAGGCCAGTGGAGCCAATGTAGATGCCACAACAAATGCAAGCAATGTTGCAGAAAGAATTGTTTTGTTTTGTGTCATGACATACAATAAGCAAATTTCAGATTTAGCGTTTGATGAAAATAGGATTTCATCAAAAGTTTTACATAGTATCGTGACTAATATACGGTACTTTTTGATATGAATCCAAATAAAACAAGACAGCCAGTGCCAGAAAGAGTCAGCATTTATGATACTGACGATGAGAGGCTTAGAGCGCTAGGCGAGGTTCTGGTAACTGATGCAAGCAGAAAGATTTTGAAATTGTTATTTGATGACACACTTACAGCAAACGAGATTTCTACAAAGACTGGTTTTTCACTACAGCTTGTGCGATATCACCTACAAAAGATGCGCGATGTTGGGCTTGTCGACATACCAAAGATAGGAAAAAACACCAAATCTCATGACATGAAATACTATACTGCAACAAAGTTTGCAATTGTCATTGTCCCTTCCAAATTCTCCGAGAAAACCAAATCAAGCAAATCACTTGCGAACTCATTCAAGTCAATTTACAGATTTGGTGCAATAGGAATTGCTACAATTGGTTCGTGGTTTGCAACACTTGCACTCCAAGGAACTGGAACTGCAGTAAATTTCGTACAACCAAAAGTTCCAACTGGCGAAGGTTCAACAAGCTACAATCCATTTTACAATGGAGTAGGAGGACCATATTCAGGAGATGGAGGAATAGGCTCCGGCGCAACACTTGAGGAAATGCTCAAGCTTGCAAGAGAGCGGGTAACTACGGTATTGCACAATCCACATGCAGGCTCAGGTACGCCATTTTTTACTTCAGGTCCAAGCACGCCAGAATTTTTCTGGCCCATTGTAATTGCGCTTGCAGTTCTTGCAGCAGGCCTATCTATGGAGATCATAATGAAATTCTTGAAGGTAAAAAAGTACAACTAGACCAGGCCGTGTACTCGCCTGTGGTTCATTAACTCAGATTCATTTGACGTTACGTACCCACACATCTCACAGCTTTGCAAGTTAAAATCCTCAATTGATACTTCTTTAGATAGAAGAAAAGTTGCAGAATCTATCTTGCGAATCTTGTAATCTGATCTGCCAGTCTCCTTGAGAAATAGCATCAGAGTGTGTTCCATTCCTGCCTTGTCTACATTCACAAAAGACTCTTCTACTTTTGCTGTAATTCCAAGATTTTTCAAATAATTTCCCAGTTCAAGCGCCAAATCGCTGTCCCCGGCACAGTCTATGGCTATCAAGGAAGACACTAGTTTGCAACAGCAACGAGTGGTTCTTCTTCTACTGGTTCTTCACGCATTTCTTTTCGTGCTCTGGCAAGTGCCATTCTGATATGCTCCACTTCGATCTCATCCATCATTTCGCACATACAACAAGAGAACAGGATCAGATACTTAAAAGATCTGAAAATTCACACTATTGTTCTAGAAGATGATTCCTTTAGCGAGACAAGATTTGAACAGTATTCCTTCCATTGATGGGTAAAGAGAATTTCCTTGTCTCCCTGTACAAAGCAACCAAGAGTAGACTTGTTTTCAGCCTTTAGCGGAAAATCTACAACAAACCTTTCCTGCTCGTTTACTTTTCTAAAGTATGTAGGCTTGAGCCCCATAGAATAAAGCTCAATTATAAAACTAAACGGATTTGGATTCTGCATCTTGTCTTTTGCAGATTCGTATGCAATGTATCTTGCAGCATATTTTGCTGCATCTCGTGCTGCGTCTCGTGCAGATTCACCTGAGACATATCCCCCGGCATACCACCCATAGTTATCTCGTGCTGCATAGCTTGCCTCTTTCCATACATAGTCCCACGCCGAATCCCAAGTATTGGTTTTGTTAGATTTCATTGCTGCAATCCTTGCAAGGTCCCACAGTGAATCACTTGCATATTGCAATAGGACCCCCTCTTGCTTCCACGGTCCTAGAGCCTTGACATAATTCTCAATGATTTCATTGACTTTTGGCAGAATGGAGTTTGCCTCCTCAAGTGTTCTTGCAGGAGTAAAATACTTGATCGACTTTATCTTTGAAACATGTTCAGTTATCGAAAGATCCTCTTTTGATTGAGACAACAACTATCAAACCTTTTCCAGTTTTATATTAAGCTGCTTTTTTAGAATCATTATTGTCAGAGTCTGGCTTTTTTGTTTCTTTTGGCAACCACAGCCTTGCAACTGCACCCATCATAAAGCCACCAACAACAACTATTGCAATTCCACTAATTATCAAAACAATTGCTTTTGCAACAGATTTGAAGGCAGGCATGTAACTAGATACATCTCTCCTGTTAAATAGGATTGGCCATGTCTAACATAGAGACCAATTGCTATTTTCCTATGAGTTTTCTGCGACTTTACCGAACTGATCAATTACTTCTTCGATGCTCTTTTCGATTTTGCCTTTTGCCATAAATCCAACCAGTTTGAGTTTCCCTGCCAGCTTAAAGTCTCCTTCTACAGTAACCTTTGTTCCTTCTGGAATTGTAATGTATGTCGTTACTATATGGCTGTCTTTTGCATCACCTGAAAGAAGTTGAACGTCGTCTATCTCTGGAGGAGTCAGGACATGTTTTGTTGTCTGGTGTACCTCTCTTCCTGCCATGACTGCATGATCTTCAGTGGTCACGGTGTTGCCTTCCCGAGAGATGATTTTAACAGATTTAAAAAATTGCGGAAACTTGTTTGGTAGACTCTCAAAGTCAGTTACCATCGCAAAAATCTTTTCTCTGTTAGCTTTGATTGTTTTTTCAACTTTAATTTTTGGCATGCCTTTTCAATGGAGTTCCAGAATTAAAAAGGTGTAGTTTAGAATCACTGGCTTTAAATTAAGTGGATCAGGCTCGAATGTATTGTCGGAAGATAAAATCAGATTAGTTCAATCTCTCATTGATTCCAAAAAAGGAGATGAACATAGATTACAACAAATATTGTTAACGTTACAACAAGGCGGAACACTTGATGTTTTAGATCAAAACTATTTAGAAGAAATTTCAAAAGAGGTGAAAATTGAAGATATTCCCAATCCAGAGCATGAAAATTTAGAAGTTCAAGAACCTCTTGATTCTCAAGTAAAACAAGACGAAAATAGCCCACCTCTTGAGGATGTGCCAATTCACAAGAGCACATCATCAAGAAAAAAAGGCATGATAATTGCCGCTGCAGTAATTGCAACAGTTGTAGTAACACTTGTTGGACTTGACGCTTATTCAGCCAGTACACTTCAGTTCAGGCCAGACATGGGAAATCAATACCAGATATCTCCTACTGCAATCCACATACAAGCAGATGTATGCAACCCCTCGTTCTTTCCTGCAACTTTTACTAAATATGAAATAACAGCATTTTACAATTCAGAACAGATAGAAAAAGCAGAGATTAATGGTACCACAGTTTCCCCTAAGACAATGTCTACAGTTGATGGGGTCTTTGCATTAAATGCAGGTGCCTTGCTTAGATTAAATCAAGAAAATACGACATTTAATCCAACATTAGCAAAGATAACCACAACTATCAACGCACCAATATTTGGTGCAATTCCTTTCACAGTAGTAAAAGAATATTCAGCAGAGCAATTCCAACAGGTACTCAAAAACGGCCCTCCTGGTTCTTTTAGCTGCAGTTAAGGCCTAGTTCTTTCCTTGAGCCTTTGTAGCATTCTCTTTTCTCCCTCAGCATATTTTTGCCTGTCTTCTTCAGTTTCAAGAACAAGTGGAGGTACTTCAACAGTTTTTCCATCTGCACCTAGGGCTACAACTGTCACATATGCAGTGTTTGTCAATGTCCTGGTGCCTGTCATCAGGTTCTCTGCCTCTACTTTTATCTCGATTTCCATAGATGAGCGATGAACATAGTTAAGTCTTGCATTGAGAATGAGTGCGTTTCCTACATAGACCGGTTTTAGAAAGTTTACTCTGTCGATGCTTGCGGTTACAGTATTTGTCCTTGCGTGTCTCTGTGATACCAGTCCTGCAATTAGATCAATTTGCTTTAGTATCTCTCCACCAAAGACATTTCCTGCAGGGTTGGCGTCAGATGGAAACATTCTGACAGTCATTTCGGCTTTTGATTCACGCGGAGTCTTTGGTGGAAGTGCCATCTGTTCTCAGAGATTAGGACACAAATTTATGAGTTGTTTTTGTCGGTGCTGCTTCCTTCTGTAGAACTTGGTTTGGAGGAATCATATGAGTATAGAGAGTCATCTCGTACGTAAGTGCCGTTATCTGCAAATTTGCTTGTACTGCCGTCTTTCTTTTTGTACCAGAACTTGACTAAAATTGCAAGAGGTCCTCCGACAACACCAATCAGCAGCGGCACAGTCCAATCAATGAACATGTATCACGTTGTGTTATGATATCATAAATATCTATTTACAAAAATCAGTCTTATATTGCAGATGCCGCAATAAAATCTTAATGAAGTATTTTTGGTGGAGGCTTGTAGATTATGCAACAGGAGTCTTTGTCGGTGGAGGGATTGTGTTTCTTATTGACAAGTTTGTTTGCCACAAGTGCCTTGGTTCGTACACAACCATATTGTTCCTTGGCATATGGATTGGTTTTATGCTCATTGTAAACTTCATATTTCAAACAGTCAAGCCAAAAAGCATTTCAAGCAACTAAGGATCGCAGTTTTGTTTACAGCAATATTCAGAAAACAAATATAGCTACGGGCAATACATCTATTGCATGAATGTATTTGAAGAGTTTTGCAAAAATGTTGTTGCGTTAGATCCCAAGATAAGATTTGCAGGCATTGCAGATGGTGATGGAAAGTTGGAGGCTACAGCAGATAGAAAAGGCCTCAAGCCTTTGCTGAGCGCAGAAGAGAGAGCCCAATACGCAATTACTGCCGCAACACGACAATATACAAGATTAAGATGGGAATACAGACTTGGGAAGATATCTTACGCAAGTTCACACTATACAAAGCTGATAAGAGCAACAATCCCCATTGCAGATGAAAATAGCAGATTATCACATGTCTTGCTGTTATCATTCGACTCTAGTGCAGATGATTTTCACCAAATAATTACGAAAAAGATAATCCCTCTAGTTGCAAAGAACATGGCGGACTTTCTCAAAGCTGCTGAGAAATAACAGAACCAATAATTACCAAATACAACAGTATTAGATCATGCCCGCATCTTCTGACCAAAGCCCTACTGACATATCAAAACTAGGGCAAGAAGTGATACATCGAAAGAGTTTACACAGAGAGCTTTATGAGCTTGCAATAAAGGCAATCTTGGCGGTAGCAATTACTTGGGTATCTCTCCATCTGTTTGAAAGATTTGTTGCACCTCTAGTTGGGATTACGCATGTTCACATACAGATTGCCGGAATACTAGCTACTGTAATCATATCGTTTTTAATAATTACGGCAACAAGGAGCTTACTCAAAAAATTCACAATAAAAACACATCCACAGTTTTCTGCCAGCCTGTCATTTTTCGTAGTAATAGTGATTTCCCTGATTGCGTCTCTTTCAATTCTTCATCAGCTAAACGTCAACCCACAAGAGATTCTAATCAGCGGCGGTGTGGCTGCAATCATAGTAGGTATTGGAGTATCCACAATTGTAGGAAACATTCTCTCAAGCGGTTTGATACTTACAACTTATCCAGCCAAAATTGGAGATTCGATTCATGTTGTAAATGACAATGTTCGAGGAAAAATCCAGGAGATAAACATGATGTATACTACAATAATGACAGATGATGGCAAAGAGTACATCGTCCCAAATAACGCAATAATACAAGGCAATATCAGAATATTGAAAGACATTGCGATTGTTGATCAATTACCCTACTCTGAAGGAGATAGAGTAGAGATAACTAGTGCACTTGAAAAATACATTGGAACTGTGATCAAGATAACGCCAAAGTTTACTACCATACTGAATGATGAGCGAACAAAAGAGTACATCCTTGCAAGCAGCATGATTCTAGAGGGTAACTTTACCATCATAAAACATAGGACAAAACCCTAGGACGCTAACTGCCGCCACCATTTACTGTTATTTGTTGCATGTTTCTTTGGTTAAGATATATCTGCACTCTAGAGTCTGAACAAAACTGGTAGTTCTGTTCCTGTCCCTTGTTTTGCTGACAGAATTTTTCCACTTGCAACATTTCCTGATCACAGTCAGAGGTTGGGTTTGATATACAAGAATCTATGTCACTTGCTATGGTACTTATGGTATCAGGAGATTGAATGCTGTTAGCAAACGGAGAACCTACTTGATCGCCAGACTGTTGATTAAAAAGCGGAAACCCAATGAAGACAAAGAAAGCTGCAGAAGAGACAGCAAGAATGATGCCTGTGATAAAGCCTCGTTGCCTATTCATCCAGTCTAAACTTATTTTTTCCCAAATTATAACTAATGTGTAACTATGTTACTGAAATCTTCATGATGAGCGGTGGTGAAAGTGCATCAGGATTATTTATTCCAGACCACACAAATATTTGCGCAGTATAATTTCCAGGTATTGTAGGAGTCCAAGATTGCGATGGATTGAGCGATTGGCCAGCGCTTAGTGTGCCAGTTAGCCATGAAAGCTGGATGACAACTCCATTTTTGTCCATTACCTGTACAATATAGGCAAACGACTGGTCCCTATCAAGTCCATTTGTCACATCTGCAGTAATCTGTACTTGTTTGTTTGTGTGTACAGCCCATTCACCATTTTGCAAATTGGATGTAACTTGATTAGGAATCTGCGCATGCACGAGTGGCAATGTAGACAACAATACAACTGTGCCAACTAGAAGAATAAACAGATTTTTCAACAAGGATTTTGTTTTGTTTCTCATTTTTTAGGGTTTGTCAAGCCAGGACTAGGTTTTTCTCCTCTTAATTGAGAGAGTTTTTTGTACCTCATTAATGCTGCTTAGGAATTTTTGCTTTGCCTCATATTCATCAGTCACTCTGATTACAATTTCTGTAGGAGAGAACATTACGTCCTTTACAAGTATTGGAGAGCTCAGCCCCAAAAGTTCGCTTAGTATATCAAAAATATTCTTATACGTATTACCATTTTTGTACTTGAAAAATGTGCTCCCGTCTGCTACCAAGGGATTTGGCTCCAAGGGGATTACAAGTTCTGGAGATGTAAAATCAGAAATGAATGTGGTAATGTCATCATTTACCTTAGTAGTTAGAGTTTCCTTTTCTTTCAAGAGTTTTTCTCTTGCAGATTCCAGTTCTTGTGTTGCGTCAACATAGTTCTCGCCTATCATTTTTGCAAATGTTGATTCAGTCGATATCTTGAGAGGGATTTCATGAATTCTAAAGTTTATTGTGGCAAGCTCGTCATCAACATCAGTTAGTTGTTGTCTGTTTCGCTTTATCTGAAGTGCAACCTGTTCTAAAAAGTTGAAATCAGTCATGGCTTATGCACTGAATTGGTGAACAACATCCATAAGACTTTGCTTGAACTCTTCTGTTGTAAGTCCCCATTTGCCATATTCTTCCTTGTATCCGTCCCAGGAAGCTTCTGCCTCACTTGCAATTTCCAAGATTTTCGGTCCTATTGCCTTGGTGTTTACAAGTATTGTAACGTTGGCTTGTTCTGTTTCAAGTATAGGAATCTTGACAAATATCATTCTAGATTCTTCGATGTGGAACCTGTCCTTTATCATGTTCTTTAGAATGTCTCTTTCTTTTGCGTCAAATTCTCCTTTGATCTTAACTAATGCCACGCAAGAGTCTTTTTGTCCTCCCTTGTCGCGTATATCGTTTTCATCAATGTCAAACAATACGGCATCGTTTCTCTTGCCAATGTGTTCTACAATGGCATCCATAGTGTTGCCTTTTCCTCCAGACATCAATTCAGTGCTCCATTGTTTTTCTTCCGGTATTACTGGAATAACCCACGGTATTGCAAATCTTGGTTTCTTTGTTGCAAGCCATGTTCTATAGTTTGACATATCCCATTCTGTCTCTCTAGCAAATGATGCAGTAAACATCGATATGGCGTTTGCCGCAATTAGGTTCATTCCTTTGTAATCCTTCCATCCTATCTCATGCTCTTTTGGAAGATCATCTATGATTGATTGTAACTTGTCAGTTTTTTTCTCGTGTTTGTGTGCAAGTTCTCTTAGTCTCTTGTTTGAAAACAGAATAGAACAGTCGCTGTATTTTATCTGATATTCAAGATTCATTACAATGTTAATTGCAGCCGCTTCAAAAATTACTGGATCCCAGCCAAATTCGGGTAAGAGTCCAAATGATGCAATTGTTGCATGTTCTTTTGTGTCTTTTTTTATGTATTGCATAAATGCACTAGCAAATGAACTTCCAGTTCCTCCTCCCATTGCAAACGGAACAGTGAAACCTCGAACTGGTTCAGGAGATAGTCCTGCCAGTTGCTTTTGCATATCAAATTTTTTTGTTACTTCGTTTACAAATCTGCTTCTTCCTTCTGCCCAATTTCTTGCTGCTCCACCTGCTCCGTGAATGACATGTTTGTCTCGGAGTGCAAAAAGATCAGGATATGATTGCAGTATCAGGTTGGCTGCTCTTGGGTCAAGGTCAATCAACAATGCACGAGGAATCAGCGGAATCTCGTTTCCCCCATAGGAATTTGGAAATCTCAAAATTGTACTGCCGTATCTCTTTAAAACGCGAGATTCGTCTTTCTCGCCTTTTAATGTAGGTTTCAGTGGATTAGCTCCGACATCAATTAACAATCTGCGATAAGCTTCTGCACCAAGTCCTATACCACAGTGTCCAAAACATGTCATCAAAACAGGTGCTGGAGGTAGTGGAGCATTAACTGTGGACATCTTATCACCGTAATGGTAGTGAACTGCTCACTTTAATGCACGAGTGTAAGATTGTGGAGTCTATACTTGATTGTTGTAGACATGAAAACGTGATTTCTGTGCTTGGGTGTAGCATACATATGAAAAATAGTGGTTTTTGGATTTAAGACTTGGGAAGAAATCATTCTTTTAAAAGTTCAAAATTCACTTATGGTCTTCTTAAGTTCCCTAAACTCATCTATTGTTATCTTTCCTTCTGCAAGTCTCAACCTAAGAAGTGCTAGAGGATCTTCTAGTTTAATGTCAGATGAAGCATCTTTGTTTTCCGTTTTATCTTTTTCAGATTCTTCTGAGATCAGACTTTGAATGTACTTGTAGTCTGACATGTATACTGGATCATTTCGCTTTATCATCTCAAGTATTTCGCGCATTCTCTTTGCATCACCCTTTCCTGCGGCAAGCAGTCTCTTTACTTCTTTTGAAAAATCTTCCGACATGGGTTATTTCACAACTACTTTGAATCTTGGGTCATCTTTTAATCTATTAAACGCAGAATCTTTTGTAGCCCATCCCTTTATTGTCTTACCATAATACAATATTGCTTGAGCAAGCAACTCCAAAGCCTCTCGATCATCTCCCAGCTCCGCTTTACTTCTTGCTTTAGAATATATCACAGTTCCATTTTTTGGGCTGTTTTTTAAAACTTTATCAAACAATGTAATTGCATCTTGATGTCTTCCAAGTTCAGCAAGACTTGTGGCTTTGTAGAACATAGCTTCAAAGTTTTCTGGATCTTTTTCCAGTGCAGCATCAAAACAGGGTAACGCCTCGTCATGTTTTTTCTGTTTTCCTAACACAAGGCCTTTAAAATAAGTTGCAGAAGTTTTGCCAGAATCAATTGATAAAACGCGGTTGAAACATTTCAGAGCTTCGTCATATTTTCCAACTCCTATTTCTGCAACTCCTTTGTTGTACAGAGATGGAATATTATCTGGATCTGTCTTCAATGCTTTTTCATAAAATCCAAGTGCGATCTCAAACTGCTGTTGTTCAGCGTGCAGATTGCCCAAATTGTTCAAGGCAAGAACATGATTTGGGTCTTTATCAAGTATTTTTTCAAAGCATGCTATGGCATCCTTGTGTTTTTTTAATTGAATGAGTGACAAACCCTTGTGGTACAGCGCATCTAGGTTTTGCGGATCAGACTTTAACACCCTGTCAAAGAAAGATATTGCGTCCTTGTGTTTTCCAAGTTTTGCATAGCTCATTCCTTCAGATACCATTCCAACAGATTCGTTTGGGTTTTGTGTCAATTTGATCTAGTTTTAATTACTAACAAATAACGTATTTGATGATTTAAGTATACATTAAATCACTATTCAAGTGAAATATTAGAAGCAGGCTGTGTCAGATTGCGTCAGTCATTAGATCTATTTGAAAATTCAAAAACAACTATGCCATCATGTTGTGATTCATTTGTTATTACAATTTTGAGTGATTCAAGTATTGATTTTATGTAAAATCGCAAAAATGTCACCCATTTTTCAGTAGAGTCTGAAGCGAAAACTAATCGGTATTTGTTGTGTGACACCTTGCATGAAAATTCAAACCACTTGCAATATTTTCCTACGACCACAAAATAGTTCTGAATTACGTGTTCAAGGTCATATTGCAACCCAATTATATTGAATAGTTTTTTGACAATTCCTGGTCCTTTTTTTGCAAGTTCGGTTATGTCGCGTTCATTTAGTTTATCCATTATCAAAAGGAAGAAATCGTATGGAAGTACAACG
>DATFDB010000102.1:0-10140 GCA_035252445.1 Nitrosotalea sp.
GAACAGTATCAGTTCCAGAATTTGGTCCGATCGCAGCTCTAGTACTTGCAATTGCAATAGTATCAATAATTGCAGTATCTGCAAAGACTGGACTAAGATTTATGCCAAAATACTAGAACACTCTACTTTTTCATTCTTCAACAATTACAATATAAAAACAGCACAAAACAGAATTAATTTGCATTCATCTCAATTTGACGCAGTATAATCACACTTAGATTATTATACAACTAGATGAAAAATCAAACAATGAATTTTGAATTTGAAGAGTTTGAGTCACCAGAAGACATATTTGTATACATGTCAACCATGGCACCACCAATGAAAAGCATGCTTCCAATAAACTCCTACAAAGGATACATATTTTCCATGATTCCGCTAAATCCCACAACAGGAGACTCTTATCTTCTCATATACACCAAAGGCAAACTTGATGGAAAAATGCTTGAGTTTGATATGAATCTGAAAAAATACAGAGCAGTAGAAACAGCAGAGCGAGCAGACAAGATCTATTTTGTGGTTCTTACTCCAAAAAGAAATACAATCGCAGATGCTGCACTAAAAGAATTAGAAAAATCTAGATAGTATAAGCAGGAGCATTAACCGATTTGCTTCGTGCGTATTTATCCATCATATCTTCAGGAAGTTTGCCATTGAATAGCTCCTTACATAAGCCTCTCAGATAACGCATTATTGCCCAAGTTCCAGCCTTGATCATACCATACATTACAGGCTTCATCAAAATGCCGTATGATTTGTTTCTGAGGATTATAGGAATAATGTCGTTGATTACTCGCAGGTTGTGTTCCCAGCATTTCCAAAATAGTGTAAATTGTGCCTCGTTTAGGTTACCAAAATGCATCGAGTTCTTCTCATTAAAGTCCTGGTAGAGCAATGGTGCAACAATGCCTCTCATGTTCATACGTTTAAAGTCGTCAATTAGATCTATAGTATATTGTGTTTCGTCTGGGGTTTCATCAGGCCAGCCTATGATCAATGTTGCTGCAGGGAACCAGTGGTTTTGATTCATTATCTTTGCACCTTCTCTGACTACCCATCCCCATTCGTCAGTGGAAAAGGGTTTTGTCTTAACTCCAAGATGTTTCTTTACCATTCTTGGTGCCACTGTTTCGATTCCAAGGTTTGTTGCCAACCATTTTTCATTACTCATACCATTAATCTCAGATATATCATGGAATAATTTTGGATCAGCGCATACAGCAGAAAATGTCATGTGTGTAGTTCCAACAAACCTAGCACCGAGAGATTTGAGTCCTTTCCATAGTTCAGTTATTGCGTCATAGTTAGGCCGGAATTCTCGATTGTCGCATCCATAAAGCAACATTTCGTCAGAATGCAACCAAATAGAATCAAATCCATAGTCTAGATTTATCTTTGCTTCTTTTTGCAATCTTTCAAGCGGCAGATCTTTCTTGGAGCGTTTATTTACGTCACAAAAGTCACAGCCTCTTCCACATCCCCTCATCGCTTCAATAAGTGAGTTAACAGTTGGACCTTGAATCATCGGAATGTTTTGAATATTTTTTACAAAGCAATGCATCAATTCAGGGGCATCGCCTTTTTCCAGATCGTGAAATAGATCTAGTGCAAGTTCATCAGCTTCTCCGACTACAACAGTGTCAATGCCATGAATTTTCATTCTTTCAGTTTTTGCAAGTTCCCAAGCACCGTTTCCGCCAACAGCTACATGGAAATTGTATTTTTTCTTTAGCTGAATAATTTTAGCGCACATTCTCTTGAATTTCATAGCAACGTACGAAAGTTTTTCAGGAGACATCGTAGTAGTGACTGGAGCCATTCCAAGTGGATCCATGACATTAATTCCTACAACTTTGGTGTCTGGACCTATACATTTTTCAAGATAATCAGGATTTGCAATGAATACATCGTCGCGACTGTAACCTTGTAATAGTGATGCTTCTACTCTTCGTAAACCGACTTGAGCTACTTTTGCTTCACCAGTAGTCACATTTGTCTCCACTGGAGGACAAAACACTTTATCAAAAACCCATTCTGGAACAACCTCATACGGCCCACATGCAATAAACCCATAAAGAAAATTACCACGATAATTAGTCATCAGGCTACGATCTGCGGTAAGAACTATTCTCTTGCCTGCCATTCCTGTAACTCTTTTTCACTACGATATAAATCGTTTACCTTATAGTCTAGTTCTGACCAATTTTCACTTTTGACATATAAATTAGTCTAGTATAATCTACACATCATGGGCGTATCTGAACCAAGACATATTGAAAGGCATCAGAAGGAAAGTAGTTCAATAAGAGATTTTGTGTTTGGTTTCGGAGACGGAATAAATACATCGTTGGGACTGGTAGCAGGAGTTGGCGGGGCAGATCAAGCCTCAAGCGTGATCATCCTTGCAGCAATAGTAGCAATGTTTACTGGTGCAAAAGCAATGGCAGTCCAGAATTATCTAGCAGTAAGATCTCAGAGACAGATCTTGCAATCAGAAATTGACCGGGAAAAATGGGAAATGGATAATGTTCCAGAAGCAGAAAGATCTGAGATAAGAGACATTTACAAAGCAAAGGGGTTTAGTGGAATTGAACTTGAAAACATAGTTAGCAAAATTACTTCCGATAAGAAAGTATGGCTTGACACTATGCTTACAGAAGAATTGAAAATGAATATGGAAATAGTTGGCAGTCCGTTAAAGAGTGCCTTTCGCATGTTTGGGGCATTTCTAGTTGGAGGCATATTACCAATCATCCCATATTTTTTTGCAAGTGGATACGAACCACTGCTAATAGCAGTTGGCACAAGCTTGTCTGCATCATTTGTTATTGGGGCAATCAAATCTAAGATGGCAAATCTAAACATATTTTGGGGCGGATTAGAAATGGCAGGACTTGGAACTGGTATAGCACTTATAGGATATGGAATAGGTTCAGAACTAGGTCACATTGGAATAATCAAGGCGTAGATCTTCCCATAGCAGCTCTGTTTGCAACATTCGCAGCAAAAGCACCTGCACCTATTCCATTGTCTATATTTACAACTGATAGTCCTAGAGTGCAACTCTGAAGCATTGATGCAAGTGCAGCCACGCCTTTTGCGCCATATCCATATCCTACAGAAGACGGAACCCCAATCACAGGAATGTCAACCAATGATGAAACAACAGATGCCAGTGCCCCCTCCATCCCAGCTACAACAATAACCACATCAACTTCCTCATTTACCATTTTCTTAATTATTGGGAAAACTCTGTGTAATCCTGCTATGCCTACATCATAACTTGTAATGCATTTACAGCCCATTGCTTCACAGATCAGCCTTGCTTCCTCTGCAATTCCAATATCAGACGTGCCAGCTGTCAGTATACCTACTTTGCCACCCGATATTGGAAGTTTTTTAAAGAATAGAATCGAGGTTGTATTTCTTCCTGTCATTACCTTGAGTTTATTTTTTTTAGAAAAAGTTATGATTTTTTTGTAGTGATCCTTGTTAATTCTTGATACTACAATGCAATCAGATCTAGGCAATACAGATAGTATGATCTTTTTCAAGTCTCCAAATTGTTTGTTTTGGGCAAATACTACTTCTGGGACTCCTCTTCGGATTTTTCTACCAACATCAAATTTAGCAAGGTCTTCAATTTTTTTTATAGAATAGAGGGCAAGCAGTTTTTTTGCCTTGGACGTACTAATTTTTCCCAGCTCAAGGGATTTGAGTATCTCTAATAGTTCCAACGATATACGTATTTACTTTGAGGTTAAAAATTTAAAGTTCCAGACCTGAAATGGCATTCTTAACGCTTTCTATTCCTTTCTTGAACCATTCCTTTTCATTAGAATCTAGGTCTAACTCTATGATTTTTTCTACGCCATTTTTGCCTAGCACTGCAGGCACTCCAATTGAAACATCTGAATATCCATACTCTCCATCAAGATAAGTTGCTACTGGAATGACCTGCTTTGTATCTCTCATTACTGCTTCGATTATAGCAGAAATTGCATTCCCTGGGGCATGAACTGTAGCTCCTTTGAGTTCAATCACTTTGGCAGCTACTTGTCTTGTATTTTGTACAAGTTCATCTGTTTTCTGTTTTGGTAAAAGGGAAGTAAGAGGAACTCCTGATACTGTGGAATATCGCGGAAGAGGCAACATGTTTTCCCCATGTTCTCCGATAACCAAACCACGAATAGAATTACGGGAGTAGCCTGTTGATTCATGAATAAACTGAACAAATCTAGATAGATCAAGCATGTTTCCCATACCAAACACTCTATTTTTTTGAAACCCTGAGACTTTGTATGTCAAATATGCCATTGGATCAAGAGGGTTTGTTACAGGAATTATCATAGCATCCTTTGCAAATTTCTTTATGTTTTCCACCACGCCTTTTACAATTGATGCGTTGATTTTCAACAAGTCCATTCTTGTCATACCGGGTTTTCTACCAGACCCTGCTACGACAACCACAATGTCAGATCCTTTCATCTCAGAATAATCGTTTGAACCTCGAATATTCACATCTATTCCCTTTTCAGATAACATGTGGTTAAGATCCATAGCTTCTCCTTGTGGCAGACCTTGCACAACATCAAGTAGAAGAATTTCATCTGTTACTTTTCGTAATGCAGTAAAAAGTGCAGCCGCACCGCCCACTTTACCAGAACCAACAATTGTAATCATATTCTGGCGTCCATTTATTCACTAATTAAACCTCACTATTTTTTCAAGAAGAGTGGAGGAAATTGCTCAGCTGAAATTACAATTTATATGCATTCAAAACGATTTACAGAAACATGGTTCTTGTAATTGATGCACAGGTAGCTGGCATTTCTGGAGACATGCTACTTTCTGCTCTTGTAAATATTGGAGCTAACAAATCCAAGATTATAGATGGTGTTTACACCTCAGAAAATTATCTAAAGGGATCTAAAATTCAAAAGATGGATTTTGAAAAAATAATAAAACATGGAACCGAGGCTACTAAATTATTTTTAGATGTAAAAGAAAGTATTCATGAAAGAAAAGGGATTGAGATCCAAGATTGCATATTACAAACATCAGATAAAATTGGATTATCTGAAAAGGCCAAAGTCTTTGCGAAAGAAAGCATCAGATCTCTAATCATGGCAGAATCCAAAATTCATGGAGAATCTGTAGAATCCGTTCATTTTCATGAAGCGTCAAGCATAGACACTGTCATAGATATCATTGGATCAGCGATAGCTCTTGATGATTTGAAATTTTTTTCTGAAGAAATTGCTGCTACACCGGTTGCAGTAGGAGGAGGAACTTTGAATTTTTCTCATGGGGTTACGTCAAATCCAGCTAGTGCAATCCTGGAAATATTTTCTCATTCCGATATCATAGTTAGTGGAGGTATGGTTCGGGAAGAACTCACAACACCTACGGGAGCAAGCTTACTGGTAAACCTAGCAGACAAATGTTCAGAGTTTTACCCGCCAATGAAAATCAAATCAATTGGATATGGCGCAGGTAGTAGAGATTACGAGGGATTTCCAAATGTATTGAAAATAGTCAGAGGAGAACAAATCTACCAACTAGAACAAGATTCGGTTCAAATTATTGAGACAAATATTGATGATGTATCTGGGGAAGTTATTGGTCAGATGATTGACAAGTTGATTTCAATCGGGGCAAAGGATGTTACTGTAACCCAGGCTATTACGAAAAAAAATAGACCGACTAATCTTGTTTCTGTCATATGTGATTCGTCTAATCTTAATGATATGATTAACACAGTTATCTCGGAAACAGGAACATTAGGAGTGAGGGTTAGAACATCTAATCGATATATTGTTCCAAGAACCGTTATTTCCATACCAGTGATGATTCACGGTAGGAATTTTACTGTACAATGCAAAGTGGCTAAAAATAACAAAGACATGAAGAATTTCAAAGTGGAGGCCAACGACGTAAAATTAATTTCAGAAGCATTAGGAATTTCTTTTATAGATACAAACGCATTGATTATTACAGAAGTAAGACAAAAGTTACATTTGAAATGAACAAGTTAGAACGGCTAATCAAATGGTTTGATGGGAAGAACAAGGTCTTAGTAGCACTATCAGGAGGTGTGGATAGTGCACTTGTAGCATATGCATCTTACAGATCACTTGGCGAACGTGCAGTAGCAGTTACTGCTGATTACAAAACTTTAGCCCAAGAAGAATTGAACTCTGCAAAGAAGATTTGCTCAGAGATAGGAATACAACACATCATAACGGAATATAATGAACTGGACAATCCAGATTTTGTTAAAAATGACAAGAACCGATGTTTTCATTGTAGAACACAGTTAGCTACTCATTTGATTGAACTATCAAAGAACTATGATGATAGCACAATAGTTGATGGTACTAATCTTGACGACCTAGGAGAATATCGACCTGGAATAGCAGCACTGCGAGAAAATGGGGTTCGTAGTCCTCTAGTTGAGATAGGCATAAGTAAAACTGAGGTGAGGGATTTTGCAAGAAAAGTTGGTCTTTCAGTCTACGATAGACCATCAAATTCATGCCTTGCATCACGCATTCCATGGGGCAATGAGGTAACCGCTGAAAAATTAGCAAGAATTGAAAAAGGCGAAAATATAGTAAAGCATCTTTTGGGAGCAAGACAAGTCAGAGTACGTGATTTTGGAAAAGAGGCAAGAATTGAAGTAGGACAAAATGAATTATACTTGCTTGCAGACTTGCAAAAGATTTCCACATTGACCGAACGTCTCAAGGATCTTGGATTTGAATCAGTATTGATTGACCAAGGCGGATATCGTCCTGGCAAATTAAACGTGATAGCAGATTGATCTATTTAGACAACGCAGCATCAACACCAGTTCATCAAAAAGTAATAGATGAAATGATTCCCTACTTTAGAGAACAATACGGAAACCCGTCTTCCATACACAAACTTGGTAGAACCGCAAATGTAGCAATACAAAACTCTAGGAAAAGAATAGCAGAACTGATCAATGCAGATAGCAAAGAAATTCTTTTGACATCAGGGGGTACAGAATCAAACAATACTGCAATTTACGGAGTAGCCTTACAAAGAAAAGGCGGACACATAATCACATCTTCCATAGAGCACGATGCTATACTAGAACCTTGTAAACGACTTGAAAAAGAAGGGTACCAAGTATCGTATCTTCCTGTGGACAAACATGGACTTGTAAATGTAGATGATTTGCAAAATGAAATTTCACACGATACGTGTCTTATTACCATAATGTTTGCAAATAACGAAGTTGGAACTATCCAACCAATAAAAGAAATTGCAGACATAGCACACAAGAATAACATAGTTTTTCATACAGACGCAATACAGGCAGTTGGTAAAGTTCCAATCAATGTCAACGAGATTGGAGTTGATCTGCTTTCCGTATCTTCCCATAAATTAAACGGCCCAAAAGGTGTGGGCGCACTATACATAAGAAAAGGAACCAACATATCCCCTCTCATACTTGGCGGGGGCCAGGAGAGTGGGTTGAGGTCAGGTACTGAAAACGTTGCAAGCATAGTAGGATTTGGGATGGCCTGCAAATTAGCAAAAGAAAACATGGATCAGAACATTATTCATTTCAAAAAGCTCACCTCTAAACTGATTACACGAGTCATGTCTGAAATACCAGAATCTAGCCTTAATGGACATGTTGAAAAAAGAATTCCAAACAATACGCATTTTACATTTCTTGGAGTCAATGGAGAAGACCTGATCATTAAGCTTGATGAAAATAAAATTGCTGCATCTACAGGCTCTGCCTGTTCTGTGCGCATACAAAAGGCATCACATGTGCTTAGATCAATGGGTTTTTCGCACGAAAAAATAACTGGCTCTTTACGTTTGACTGTAGGAATTACAAATACTGAAGAAGAGATTGATCAGACCGTAGAAGTATTGAAAAAAGTGATACAGGAGCTACGTGTAGTATCACCATATAAGACCAAATACAATTTCTAGAGTTTAACGATTATTCAGATATTGATTCATTGAGACAGTACTTGAAATTGATATCCATTTTTTATGGTCAATGGTACAAGAGAATCCATACCGTTCCAAACATAGATTTCTGCAGAATAACTTCCAGGATTGGTGGGAGTCCACGAGAGTTTTTCCGTTGCTTCGTTTGAAGGACTTATCGAGTCGTTTATCCATTTCAAATAGATGACTTTGCCTTGACTGTCTTTTATTTGAACAATATAGGAAATTTTTTGATCATTTTGATAGTCCCCGTTTGAAATTATATCGTTAAAGGATATCGGTTGACCAACTGTAGGATTCTGCAACAGAGGTCTTCCATTCTCATTACTCATTTGTGTAACATGTGTAATCTTTGGAGTATAAGCTGGAGTAGTGACAGATGTGTATGATTGAGTAGGTGGAGTAGATTGTGCAGAGGGTGGAGTAGATGTAGATGTTTGAGAAGCAATTGTTGATCCTATTACAACAGATCTTCCTGATGCATCAGCGTAATCATGGTACCAAGCCTGTACTATTCCTCCTACAGGTGATATCAATGAAGTCCCATCTTCACTACATATCCAAGAGGGCAGTTTGAATATGCCTTGAAATACGCCTGAGCCAGGTGTGGTTTCAGTAAGAGTAAACCCAGAAGCAGCAAGTCCACCGTGAAATACTCCATTTATTGTACATTGGTGAAATCTGAATCCCTTTATCCATACCTCAAGCAGTATATTTCCACTAGCATCTCCTACAGTATCCGCTGCAGGAGAATTAGGATCATTTACAGTTGAAAAAGACTGTATAGTATCAGCAGATGAAGCAAGGTCTGGATCATAAACCGTTATAGTTACAGGCGAACCAATCTTGTAGTTTCCCGAATCAAGTGTTACTACTCCCGTATGGGTTGGAAGGCTATTTTTTGAGGTAACAGTGGTTGGTTGACCTCCAGACGAAGAACCAGTAATGGAAAAGTTAATTCCGTTTTGATTTACCAATTGACCGTTTACAAAAAATACTATGTTACTACCAAATGTAGACAGAGTTTTTATGAAGTTTGGATCAAATTGATTTAATTGGTTTGCCACTACGTATTCAATAGTACCTGCGAAAACACCTGAGCCTGGGGATGTTTCTTGAAGTTCAGCGCGATATACGGCATTGTTCACCGTTTGACTATTTTTCATTCCAAAAGAAAATACATCAAAAACTAGTGGTTGTGTGTCGGTTTCATGTGAAACAATACCATTTGAGCTGCCAAAGTTGATTTCTAGATAAACCGGAGATGATGAAGATTGCGATTTAATTGAAGATACTACAGAATTACTAATCTGGACTAGACCATTTCCAGAGGAAATGGATCCTGGTGCCAACATCTGAACTGATGAGCTGCTAGACGCGCTGCCAAAATGAAGAGTCATGCTAGTGCTTGAAAACGAATTGATTCCTAACTGTTGTTGAAACGATCTCAAATCATAATTAATCCAGTTTGTTCCGCCAGAATTAGGTTGACTAGAATCAATCAGCAAACTTTGGAGTGTACTAGCTGTGATTCCAAGATTTACAGTCATTTCATAAAAATTTGTGGATGGCGTTGACCTCGTATCTATGATCAGCCTGGCAGAATTTGAATCAGGTATACTAGACGAGACAGAAATTGGATTTGAAAGGCTGTTTTGGGTTGAATAAAAATTCACATCAGAGGCACCAATTAGTGTAACTGGATTTCCAATTTTTAGTGTCGGTACTATGGCTGAACTTCGAAAAACGTTTAACGTTTCAATGGTTCCAGAATTCAAAACCTGATCTGGATCAGTTAATGAGATAGTTTCCCTTTGTCCAGGTCCGAATTGACTTTGCCCAGTACCAAGAGTAAGACCTGCAGTTGTAACACCAGAAACAATAGATGTGGATTGAAGATTATATTCAATGGTACCAGATTGAGATCTAGGAGCGTTTTGCAATATACCAATTGTAGAAACACTACCATAATCACTGTCAAAGATTCCAGTGTTTGGACCAGTTTCTACAAATGTTACTAATTTATCATAAGTTATTCCATTTGCAATTATAGATGAACTTGATTCAAGAGAATTTGTCTTTAGATTTATAACATTACCTAGGTTCATCTCGACTTTACCATTGTCTTTAAAACCCAAA
>DATFDB010000103.1:0-4051 GCA_035252445.1 Nitrosotalea sp.
TCTTTTTTTCAAGATAGTCAAACTCCTGCGGAGTCAGACTCATGCTGTAACACCCAGCGTGTTTAGCAAGGATTCAAAAATCATCGATGCAGGCTTGGCATCTTTTGGATTAAGGATTTGCTCTGCAGATCTCTCAGGATGTGGCATCATCCCAACAACATTTCCTTCTTTGTTGCATATGCTTGCAATCTTCATTGTAGAGCCGTTAACATCTTCTGCATAACTGAAAACAATTTGATTATTCTTCTTTAGCAAGCGTAATGTTTCCTTATCTGCATAATAACGACCCTCTCCATTTGCAATTGCAATTGGAATCCGTTGGTTTAGCTTGAATTTGTTTGTAAATGGAGTTTTGTTATTCTTTACTATAATCTCAGTCCACCGACAGATGTAGCTAAGCGATGTGTTTTTCAAAAGGGCCCCAGGCAAGAGACCGGCCTCTGTCAATATTTGAAAACCGTTGCAGACACCCAAGATGGGCATGCCTTTTTCTGCCATCTTTTTTACTTGAGCAATAACTGGACTGTGAGCTGCTATGACGCCTGCACGTAACCTATCTCCATAAGAAAACCCTCCGGGTAACACAATGGCATCAATGTTCTTGGGCAGTTCATCAGTATGCCATACAAGTTGAGACTCTAGCTTGAAGACATCGGTTAACACATGATGCATGTCTCGATCGCAATTACTTCCAGGAAAAACTATTACTGCAACCCTCACAGATACCCTTACTTGCTGGCAATATTAAATCGAATCGAAAAAAATTACAGAATAATTCCAGTATTTTTATTAAAAATGCGATCGGTTTTATCTGCAATAAACAACATATCTTGTTTGAAATTTTGACAATGTAAAGACTAGGCACATGCCATACACCATTTATTATACAGATAGGCTTTGAACAGTGAATGCTAAGACTTTTCAATCATCCACCGCCAGTTACTATTTTTTTGGTAGTTATCAATGCGTTAATTTTTGCATATGGGATGATAACCCAAACACAGCACGACATCATCGCGCATTATGGATTTATCCCAAATGAACTCTTTCAATCAGACAATTCGTTTCTATCAGATAGTCTTTTGCGCTTGTTTACATCCATGTTTATCCATGCAAACATTGCCCATATCGCATTCAATCTCTTTGCACTTGTTTACATGGGAGGTTTTGCAGAAAGATCAATTGGCGTTCCAAGGTTTATTTTGTTATACCTTGTTTCTGGCCTAGGCGGGGGACTTCTTCATGGTGTTGTTGCATCCTATGTACTATCAAGCGGAGATAGCATACTTATTGGTGCATCTGGTGCAATTTCTGGAGTTTTAGGAGTATCAGCTGCAGTTGGGGACATACGGGGATATTATTGGCTTGCAATCCAAGTGTTGTATGTCTTCATCGGATCTGTTACCTCTCTATCCATAGCTTTTATGGCACATGTAGGCGGATTTCTCACAGGTTTGTTATTGACAAAGGCAATGATAGAAATTGAACGCAGAAAGAGAAACTGGCGTTCCAATACATTTTCTACCTAAACATGCCTGCAATAGATTTTATTTTGAAATACAAAAATAGGAAACTGTGGAGCTTTTGTGTGGTAGGAAAGAGCAAAGCTCCACAGTCTCTTTTTTCACATCACCATATTGTATAATTAAGAAGGGTGTATACGGAGCAAGTAACTGCAAACTCATATTTTTTTATCAACTCGAACAAGATCGTGAAAATTTTACAACAATATTTTGATTTTAGGATCAATTGAGCAAATCGTTTTTATTCCAATACTCTTTGGTACTGGCTATGGGCCTAGTTCGCGATATCATGATAAATAATGTCATCACCATAGAACACAACAAAACGGCAAAGGATGTTGCAGTGCTTATGACAGAAAAAAACATCAGCTCACTTGTGGTTGTAAAAGAAGGAACCCCTATTGGACTAGTCACAGAAAGAGATCTTGCACGTAAAGTTTCAACAACTGACAGAAAAAGCACTGAAGTGCCGCTATCTGAGATAATGTCTGCAAATTTCAGATGGGTTGAGCCCATGACTCCCATTGAAGACGCTGTTCAGAAGATGACGAACAAAAACATACGCAGACTGCTTGTTTTGGATAATGGTAAGCTTGTAGGCATCATAACGGAGACCGACTTGGCAAGATATCTACGCAGCAAGCTGCTCATAGATGGAGCGATGGATGATGTTACTGCATTGAACAGAAAAGTTGTAAAAAACGGCTAGACGCTTGATGTTTCAACCGATACTTTGCTTACTAGTGGGTTGTATATTCTAAATTCATCACACAATGCCATAACAGATTTTTCTGCAGATTCCTTGTTTTTTGCCTCGATCTGGAACTTGAGCATCTTGGCTGAGCGTATCTTCTTGACAGAAGTTTTCTTGTCCTTTAGTACAAGGTCGTTTAGTATGGTATCGCCCTCGGGGTCAGCTATTCCAGGTTTGTTTTCAATTATCACGTTGACCAGAAAAGATGGCATGCAGTTTGTACAAAATATAATTAATTTAAGGGTTCTACCGAGGTTCGTTTATAGCGGCTTGACAGTACAAATTAGCCTTTAGAAATAAAATACACAATGTCAGGTTTTGATCCTACTGAATACAAGATAAACTCAAGAGCCAACTGGAACACAGTAGCGCCAGATTATCACCAAGGTTGGGCAAATGAGCACGTAGGACCCTTCAAGTCAACTGTAGAGGCAGTACAGTTGGCAGAAATAAGTCCGTCAGACAAGGTGTTGGATATTGCATGCGGTACAGGTGTAGTTTCAAAGGAGATTTCACATCGTCTTGGCAAAAACGGTTTGCTAATAGGTGTTGACTTGTCAAGAACTGCACTATCAATTGCAAAGCAGTTCGTGAACAAAAATAACACAAGTTTTTTTGAGATGGATGCTGAAAACATGCCATTTCATTTTGTGTTTGATAAGATAGTGTGTCAATATGGCATAATGTTTTTTCCAAACGTGGGCAAAGTTCTAGAAACTTCAAGAAAAATTTTGAGCAAGAGTGGAAAAATTATCCTTGTTGTTCACGGCACAGCAGAAGACGTTCCATATTTTAGCGCAATAATGAAGCCTATTTTGAAACACATCCCAGACATAAGACCAAGCGGTGCGCCAAACGTACACAGATTTGGCAACCCGGCAGACTTGGAAAGAGAACTTGAAAGTGCAGGATTTTCCAAGATAATTACGACACGGCATATCTTCAGTTATGAAGCAGGCACTTTTGACGAATATTGGCATGACTATATGCATTCTACTGCAAATTCAATCAGACCAAAAATTGAAAATGCTGGAAAAGAGATCATGGCATCGATAAAGAAGGAATCAAAAGAAAATGTGTCAAAATACATCAAAGACGGCAAGATAACTTTTCCCTGGACAGTTTTTCTAGTATCTGCATCTTAGAGCAAGATGCCATCATGGTATTTTCATGGCATCAGATTTGAAATTAGAGTCATACCAGATTGTTTTTGCTTCTTTTCCTTTTGCTGTAAAGCCATTAAATGCAATATGGGCAAAACTTTTTCCAATCGCACCATGCCAATGAAGAGTATTTTTTGGGATGTAGACCACATCCCCTGCTCTCAACAGCGATTTTATGTCTTGTTTTATTTTGATATTTTTTCCATTTGTCTGCATTTTCTTGTACAAGACAAGAATACCCCTGCCCTCTGTAACTACCAGCATTTGGCTTCCCTGATGATAATGGACTTTGGTCCTTGCCCCATTTTTAAAGGCTGCATAGTATACCTTTTGATCTCTGACTCCTATGTTTTTTGAGATGTCATGCAGCAATACCTTGCCTAAAAAATAATTCCTTTTTTCGGCTAGAAGAAATTTATCAAGCTTTATCTTGTTAAAATTTTCTTTTTTCACTTTTTTCATCTAAAATCATATTATAATTAGCCGTTTCTTTTTGGTAAGAGAATCCATTTCATTGCATTAACGAATAAGCAATGCAAGATCTACAAACCCATTACAGAACCAAGGGAATTTTCAATCTGGCCATAGCGTAATAACATTTTAAACTATCC
>DATFDB010000104.1:0-7540 GCA_035252445.1 Nitrosotalea sp.
TATTTCTCGTGTATTATACGAGTGCGAAAAAAGAATTATTATGTAGGGATAAGAGTGGCACAGTGAGCGGTCGTAGTATAGTTTGGTTAGTACACTGGCCTTCCAAGCCCGTTACCCGGGTTCAAATCCCGGCGACCGCATCGATTTCAATAAATTGTGAGATTAGAAGCAATTCATGAACCGCATGTTTTCTTAAACTTCTTTATCTACTAGCTTATCCCAAATACAATATGGACATATTTAGTAAGAAATTCTCTTGTGACCAGTGTAAGACTCGATTCAAAAGCAATGAAGAGTTAATCAGCCATGCCCGCCATGAGCATCATCATCCCATTGTAAAATGTAGTGAATGCGGACAGGAATTCATTCATGAGACAGACAGGCTGCACCATGTAAGAAAGGAACATGAGAAAAAAATGGAAGGGCGTATTCATAAGAGTGAGCACAAGCATGAGAACAAGTCACCATCGCCTCAAGATGAAGTTGATGCCCACACAAGAAACTTTAGCGATAACTTTTGATCTTCGATATCACTACATGTAGTTGATGAAAACTATGAGATTATTTTGTTTGATATGAGATACTCGATCAAGTTTAGAAATGTAGTGTCATCTATTTTTCCTTCAAACCACCAGCTGGCAATGTTTTTCAGCCAATAAGGAATAGCGTTTCCAGTTATTTGGTGCCCAGACAGGTTTTGCAACATGTTATCAAAATCAGAATCTCTTACCTGCCCATTTGCCCAAAGGCCTGCTATTCTTTTTTCCCACAAGGGATTTGATTCATACTGTAACATTTGGCTGGTCTGGTTGCTTGATATGTAAAACCATGCTATTCCAGGTTCTGTTTTATCAATTAGTGTTCCATTTAGAAAGACAACATTGTTGGCAGATCCAAATTCAGTGTTGTCTATGTTAACTGCTCGCAAAGTGATCTCGCCACCATTTCGAAATTGAGGATAACTGCTGATTTTAAAAACTGTAGTTGCAAAATTTCCTTTTTGGGTTTCATTAGGTTGTATAAATTTAGTAATTACACCTCCACCATGCTCCTCCATTAGCTCAGATGCAAATTGAGATTGTAGTGGATTGATTATCTTGTGATCAGGGTCAGCGTATGAATAATCCATGGTCTCTTGAGGTGTTTTGTTGCAAATTTCATGTCTCCAAACGCCGGATGATTTCATTGCATCGATCATTAATTGGCCGTGCAGAAATTCATGGTACAGAACAACTTGGTCTTCCACTTGGTGGACTGTAGGGTCTACTCCTGTTCCATTTAATAAAATGTTAGAGTTGAGCCGCAGTTCATTGTTGCACTGGAGTGTAACTTTTTCTGCTTCTGTAGTAATAAGACAGTTCCAAGTGTATGTCCCGCCTATGACCTGATCCTCATGAACAGCAGTGTCATCAAATTTATTGAGTCTAGTTGTAATCACAGCAACTACAAAATTATTTGTATCATTGGAATTACATGGAAAACTTATGATCAGTGGCTTTCCAAAAGTCTGTATTACATCTGTTACGTCTTTTTTGGTAACATCATCTTTTTGAAACTCATCAAGCAGTTGGGAAAAGATGTTTTTTTCCTGCTGTGTTGGCGGCTCATAAGTTGCGTACGCTGAGACAAAATTTGTAAAAAGCAAGACAATGATTCCAAGACATAAACTTCTCAAATTATCAAATTCACTTTTTTATAATCAGGAATTTGGACTCATCTGTATTTGGTTCTTGAATTCATCCCAAGCAGGTTTTGTGTTATTGTTTGCATCAATCAAACCTGTACTACACAGATATGCAGCAGTATTGTTTAGAAGAATGTCATTTCCAAATCCAGTCTGTATGTTTGTGTTCAGACCATTATAGCACGTATCAATTGGCCTGTCGTACTGCCTATACCACGTCATGAATTCAAACTTGGATTCATTTTTCCTGTAAAAGTCAAATGCTGCCTTGAGGAACTTTACTTGGTTGTCATCAGTACCATTAACTGCCTTGTCTGTTGCCCATCCAATCTCCATCAATCCAATGTTTTTTCCGTTCGCAAAATCTATCATCTTCTGAAGATCCTGCGCTTCTTTCTCTGGGCTCTTTGATTCATAGAACAGGAGGTCAACTGGCGAATACGAATATGCGACAAAATCACCTTGGTTGAGTTTTTTTACCATATCGATATCATAATGATTTATCAGGTCATTTAGCGAAAACCAATTTCCAAACTTGACATTTGGGTGCTTTGCCTTGAGGTTGGAATAAACAGAGTTGAAAAAGTCTACATATTTTGGAATGTCGTTTGGATGATCTCTAAAGTATATGTTCAGATCTCCTCCTATGACCACATAATCAACAATGTAATATCTTGACAAAATTGTATCAAGTGCGCTTGCTGTCTCATTTGCAAGTTTTTGATCAAAGCTTGGATTGCTGCCTACCCAGTTTGGAAATGGTCCTGCTTGTTCATTATTTATTATAGAAAAGTAAAGTGTAACGTTGAGATGCTGCTCTCTATTTAGCCCCATGAGAATATCGTATGTTTGCCAATTGAAGGTTCCCTCTTGTGGTTCAACTACTGGCCACAACATGTAGATATTACTTCTGCCAATCCCTGTAGATGCAGCTTGAATGTATGCTTGATGTACTTGATCAAGTGTTGGCCTTTCATTAAGCGGCATGATTACCAGACCAAGTTTTGGATTTGGTGTTACGTGTGTTTCTATTTGTGTTCGTGATGTTTGTGAAATAAGAAAGAATACTGCAATTGCTGCAACAACAGCTGCTGCACCTATAGCAATGCCAATAGATTTTTTCTTCAACGCTATTTTCAGTAAGGGATGATACTAAAAGAGTTTGGATTATCTGAACAAAATCTATCCAGATGTGCATCCACTATATCCGCATTCAATGCAGATATTGCAACCTTCTGCAAATACAAGTGTGTTCTTGCAAGAAGGACATAGTCTCTCTTCGATTTGTTCAGCAGTAAGTTTTGGCGGAGGCTGTGTTACGTCAGATTCGGGAATCTTGATAGCAAGTGCTCTTTCTATCTGATTTCTCAGGTAAGCATTTGTGATGCTCTTTGAGATATGATCAGTCACAAATGAACTTGGAGTGACTTGGAATGTTTTTTGCACATTATCACCTGTCATGTGAAGTACTTGTTCATGTCTTGAACCATCTCTGAATACAGTGATTCCTTTAAGTCCAAGCTCGTGAGCCAACAGATATGCAGCCTTGACGTCGTCTGATGACACATCGCTTGGCATGTTGATTGTCTTTGCAATTGCATTTCCAATCCATCTCTGCCATACTCCCTGTGCCATGAGGTGGTCTGCCCAGTGTATATCCATAGCAGTGACAAATATTTTCTGCATCCATTCTGGAATTTCTGGAATGCCTTTTACTGAGCCATAGTTATTTGCAATCTTTTCCAGTATCTGATCGTTGTATAGTCCATGTTCTTTTAGAACTGACTCAAATATCTTGTTGGTATAGAAGAATCGTCCTACTGTTACTCGTTTCTCAAAAACGAGTGCAAACATTGGTTCCATTCCATTGGAACAGTCTGCAATCATAGACAGGGTTCCTGTCGGTGCAACGGTAGTAGTAAGAACATTTCTAATTCCGTGTTTTTGGATCTTTGCTATCAAGGCATCCCAGTCATAGGTACGAGTATTCTTTGGTTTTTCATAGTATCCAGCCACTGGGATTTTTCCTTCTGGATATTCTGTTTTTGAACACAATGGGAATGGTCCTCGTGTTTTTGCTAGTGCGACACTTTCTTCCATGGAATAATATGTCAATGCCTCAGCCAGCTTCTCCTGGAATTCATATCCTTCTTGTGAGTTGTATGGAATTCGTAGTTTGAATAACAGATCTGCAACTCCCATTACTCCAAGTCCTATTCTTCTCGAGTCCTTTGATGCCTTGTCTATTTCTGGAATTGGATAGTTGTTAACATCGATTACATTATCTAGGAATCTAGTTGTTTTCCTAATTGCTTCTTCATATCTTTGCCAGTCAAATTCGTATTGCCCATCTGCCTTTCTCTTTACAAGATTAGCAAGATTGATTGATCCTAGATTGCATGATTCGTATGGATACAAGCTTTGTTCTCCACAAGGATTTGTTGCACGCAGTGGTGAACCCCTTGCTTTTGCAAATACATTGTACTTGTTAATTATGTCAAAGAAGATCAGTCCTGGTTCTGCGCTTTTCCATGCAGAGAGTGCTATCAAGTCAATCAAGTGATGAGCATTTACTTCTCGTGTTGGGGTCTTGTCAATAGGACTTCGTAATGTGTATTTGCCGTCTGATGAGTTTACTAGTGCTTCCCAAAAGTCTTCCCATACTCCTACACTTACGTTAAAGTTCTCTAGTACGCCTGGCTTTGTCTTTGCAGTGATAAATTTCTCAATATCTGGATGCCATGCCTCAATGATTCCCATGTTTGCACCCCTTCGTTTGCCTCCTTGTTTGACTACCTCTGTGACAGTGTTAATTATGTTCATGAAGGATACCGGTCCTGATGCAACACCAGATGTTGATGCAACCATATCCCCTTCTGGTCGTAGGTCAGAATAGTTAATGCCTACACCGCCTCCTGATTTGAATATCAAGGCAGCGTCAGAAGATGATTTCATTATCTTTTCCATATCGTCTGGCATAGCAAGCACAAAGCACGCGGAAAGTTGTCCTAGTCTTGCTCCTGCATTCATCATTGTAGGTGAATTTGGTAGATAGTCTTGTGAAGCCATCATTTCATAATATTCACTAATTCTTTCAGCATATTGCTCGAATTTGTTGGCAGCCAGCAGCGTCAGAAATTCTTTGACATTGACCCTCATCTGGCCCCTTTTGGCAAGGTCAATGTAGTGCTGTATCATTGATCTAAAGTGATATTTGTTGAGATAATACTTGCCTATTTTGAATTTGTAATCAAAGTCATCTAACTTGTCCAGATATCGTGCAGCTTCGTCTGTGTTCTGGACTTGTCCTCCTTCTACATTAAAGACAAGAGGATCTTTGAGTACGTCGGATATTCCAACTAACATTGCCACTCTTTCAAACATCTGGCCTGGACTTTCTTTTATCTGGCCTTTGTTGTTTCTGAGTAGGTATCTTGATGCAAGAACTCTTAGGCAGTTGAGGTCAAATTTCTTGGCAACATGATCTAGAGAAGTTGTTTCAAGTACCTTCATCTTCTCTTCTCTAAGTCTTCTGCGTTCATGTCTATACAGTATGTATGCTTTGGCGATCTCTCCTTGGCCTTCATCAATTAAGGTTGATTCAACCACATCTTGAACATCTTCTACGCTTGGTGACTCGGAAGAAGAATATCCATGGTTTACAAGTTTTTCAAGAACACGATTTGCTAGTTTTTCTGCCAGCCCGTGATCTGGTTTACCGCAAGCGACTAGTGCTTTATAGATCGCATTTGAGATTTTATCTTTTTGGAATGACGATACTCGGCCATCGCGCTTCTTAACTTCGATGATCGAATTTTCTATCTGCGAAAAATCTGACATTTTATACTCCCCGCATCAGTATAAAATGGGAGTTAAATAAAGCCTGCGGCAAAATTTTTTTTTCCATTACTGAGCTTTGCATCAATTTTGTTGACACCATTCCAATTTTCATGATAGTAGATCGTTGAATGCCAATATAATCGTAAAAAATATTCATTGAAAAATTTGTGAGTAATTTGACAGTATTTGTTATTTTTTATTTTCTGTGTGCAGGATAGAATCTATACTATCATGTAAGGCGATTTACAGACAGGGCATTTTTCTGAGATCTTTTCTTCTTTAAGCCCACAGTTGCTACAGATAGGAACCTTCTTGATTGGCCTAAACGAACCTAATAATTCCCCTGACTTTTCTATTGCCTTCTTGATTCCAGAATGATCCATTGTGTCTGGAATCTTGAGTTGTACTAATAGCCCCCCGTTTAGCATCTTTGAGAGGTGGTTTGATTCTACTATCTTCTCGCTTTTAGGAGTCATTCCATCTATCTCTGAAGCGTCAATAATGACTCCTTCAGAATAGGATTCTCCATCTACGTGTGGATGAATAGACATTTTGCCATATTTTTCTCCATCTAGAGACGAAAATCTAGAGGCGGCGTCATTTTCAGTAATGGAAATTGTAACATTATCTCCCATCTCTTTTCCTTTCTTGGCTGCCACTTCGATGGCAGTAGATACAACTTTTGCCAAGATCTCCTGCCCAGCCTTGTTGTTTTCATAACCTAGGATACCATAAACTGCTTCCTTGAGTCCTATGAGGTTAACAACTAATGTGACTGATCCCTTTTGCATGTACTGCGTATTATTTGCAAGAATAGGATTTAGTCCTCTTCTAGTATGATCAGATATCTCCTTCTTTCGTATTGACATTGCTGCAAGAGCAGGCTTCATTAATAATGCCAGTCTTGCCCTAAAGTAAGTTTCATCTTTATTTGATTCAAATGCGAGTCGCGGCATATTAATCGACAAAGATTGTAAGTTAATTGATGTAGCAGATGTGTTCTTTCCATCTCCTTTTGAGAGACCTTTATTTGATACAAGTCCTTTTGAGAACATTACGTGCCCTCCTAAGGAAATTATTTCTGAAAGAGTATCTGAAAAGTCACTAATCTTGGCTTTTTCATAGTCTACAATGAGCCCTACAGTTGGCATAGGTGTAGCCTTGACATAGTTCTTGTATGCCGTAAGAATAGCTCCAACGATCTTTGGCTCGGTAGCTAGCGTAACTCTAAATGACGCTAGTGTTTCATTCTTGCCGTATTTAGATAGGGCCGATATTCTAGCAAAAGAATTTGTAAGTTTTTCTTCAATTTCTGAAATATTTTTCGAATATTTTTGAAGCAAGCCTGCAAGGCCATCCATGATGACTTCTTGCGATGCTTCCTTTACAAGGAGGGATGCAACAAGCGATAGAGATGTAGTTAGACCATCAAGAGAGTTTGGGGTAGGAGTTCTTGTTATACCCAAGAATTTACCGCGCAGGTCTAAGCCGTCTTCTATTAGCTCCTTAATGTTCACGAATATAGTATCAGGCAAAAGGGACCACAAGCCTGTATTTGTGATATGAATATCTCCTGAAAGATGCGAATCAGCAACATCCTTTGGTAGTGTGTTCAAAACTAGATATTCTCCAAAAACGGTCTGACCTGTCTTAAACAGCAGTCCCTCTACGCCGTTGTGAATACTATCCACGTTTGTGAGCATCTCGTGGATATCATATGCAGGAAGGCCAAATCGTGCCAATCTGTGCCTGTAATCCTCATGACCCTGCTCCAAAAGCACAGAATTGACCATCTCTCGTATTAAGGACGAAGTAAGATACGAGGTCTGGAATTTGTATATGCGATTTTCGACCTCTTCGGTTATCTTTTGTGCTAGCTCAAGAGGCAGGCTGCCTTCGCGTACGAGTGATTGGATTATCTTGTGAGAATTAAATTCCTCGATAGATTCATGCGAGGTACGTACGTACATCTTGCCGCTTTCAATAATTGAGCGTTCCTCTATCTGTCTTGCAAGA
>DATFDB010000105.1:0-14598 GCA_035252445.1 Nitrosotalea sp.
AAAAGCTTAATACAGAATTTTACATCCAACAAAGGCGATATCCTTGTCACATGAATATCGTGATCGTGTCTATATAAGAAAGGATATCATCTTGAAATTAACAGAGTTTGGAGAACTCAATCAGACAAATTTGTTGAGTTATTGTGGCTTGAATTTAATGAAACATAAAGATATACTAGAGAGCCTAGAACGCAAAGGATTCATAAAAAGAACAGAAATACCATGGGGAAACAAGAAAGTGATAAAATATTCAGTAACAGAGAAAGGACGACAGTTTTGCAAGATGGTTTTGGAACCCTATGAGGAAATTTTTCCAAGGAGTGAAAAAAGTGACAGGGAACAAAGTTAGCGAAATGTTTTATTCATACATAAGGGAGTTGTTCATCTAAATGTCAGACCCCCCTCAAGATAACGACAAGGAATCTAACAAAGATGTTGGTAAAGAATCACCAGAAAACCTGTTTAAAATGATAGATGATCTTCTCAGTCACACTAACAGTTCAAGACGCATATTCCTAATCTTCATTGCATCTGCCTTAATTTTTGCTCCCGTCGCGCTGGTAATGGGAGGCATATTGCTTGGTCACCCTCGATATAACATCACCCATCTTGAAAGAAATAACGAGGAATTTGGGAACATGACATCAGAGAACATGATGCCTAATGGGGCTCAACTTTACATAGTTGAAAAGAACGGAAGCACGATTATCAACGAAGTTCCCTTCCATCCGCCTAGGTTCATGCATCAAGATGCACCCATATTCATAGGAATACAAATATTCATTTTTGTTTGCATAATATTTGCTGCCGTGCTGCTTTTCGTAGCACTCAAAGAATACAGTTTCTTTGCAAAATGGAATACGAGATATAAAAAATACAAAACCACCCAAGACAAGATAGATGACGAGCTAGGCAAAGATTAGAGTTTGTTGTTTTTCATCAATTGCAATTATTCATACTATGTAGAGTAAAAATCATAAGCATCAAAATTAATGGCAAAAATTATTTTTCACAATTAGGATTTCACATACCATCAATTACAAAATATATGTTTGCGAATATTAAACACGAGAATTATGAGATAACTGTTTGTTATATAATCACTAACCTTGTTCCTTAACATGGTGTCGCAATCCATTATAAACTGAATAACTATACAATGTCAGAATGAACCTACAAAATCTAAAGGCGCATCAAAAAATGCTTGCTGTGATTCTCGGTGTAGCAGTTATTGCTACAGTTGGGAGCTCGCTGGCATATGCACAGACCACATCACCATCTGGTTCCAGTCAGGTACCAACACCAATACAAGGTTCAATCAATCTTCCACAGAATATTTTGTCTAGTGTGAAGACCAGCTTTACTACTGCCGCAAGCACAGCTGCAGGACAAGTAACTGGTGGACAAGTGTTGTCCGGAGGTCTTGTCGTACAACAAGGCTATGTCGTTTATGCCTTCAAGGTAACAGACGGCAAGAGCGTCTACTCTGTAATAGTAGATGCCGGAAATGGCCAAGTACTCAAGACATCACAAGGACATCCATTGAACATGGGCTCTTTGATTGGTGGCATGGGAGGCGGTCATGGAATGATGATGCACAAACACATGGGCATGTCAGGTAGCTGGTCAAAATCACAAACACCAAGTGGTACAGCTCCTAGCACAACAACTCCAAGTGGATTCCAAGAATAAACTTCAGGACCACTTTTTTCTATTTTTATTTTAAATTACTTGGACATTATACTACACGAATTGTTGAATTACAGAATGTTTGCATGCGTAATGCTACTCAAGTAATTTCTTTATTGTTTTAGAAGCTAGTACTACGAAAATGGTTGTGGAGATAAGCAATGCGATAATATCTACAGGTAAATTGGCATAAGTTCCAGCAAGCAACATGGATCGAATTGCGTCCACCACATAGCTGAGCGGGTTTGCTATCGATATGTATTGGAGCCAAATGGGCATTATGGAAATTGGATAAATGGCATTACTTGCAAAAAAAAGCGGCATGGTAAGGGCTTGACCTATTCCCATCATCCTATCCCTAGTCTTCATGAAAGAGGCAAGCAGCATCGAGAGACTTGAAAAACACATAGCAAATAGTATAACGACTGCAAAAATTCCCAGAATATCTGGCAGATCAAGCCTTATCTTTACTCCCAACAACAAGGCAAGGCCAAATACCATTATGGCCTGAAAGACTCCTCGAAGGCTAGCTGCAAGGGATTTTCCTAGAACTATAGATGAGCGAGGAGAGGGGGTCGATAGTAGTTTTGTGATTATTCCCACGTCTCTTTCCCATACGACAGTTATACCATAGAAAATAGAGATAAACAAGACAGATTGTGCCAAAATTCCAGGAGTAATAAACTGCAAATATGAAAAGCCTCCAGATGGCATTGCCCGTATAGTATTGAAAGTTTCTCCAAATATCAAGAGCCATAGAGCAGGTTGTATTATTCTAGTCCAAAGCTCAGTTGAATCATGACGAATCTTTCTTGCCTCCATTTCAGCTACTGTTATAGAGCTTTTGACAAATCTTACAATATTCATCTTGAGTGCCTCGTAAAGTCCCTGCGTGTACTGCGTACGGTTTTGTATACATCATTGCTTAACCTTCGTTTTGCATATTTCATAAAGACATCATCCAGGTTTGCTTTGTTAATCGAGATAGAATCTATCTTAATTTCATGACTTTTGAAAAAATCTGCAATGAGAGGAATTGCTTCCTCTCCATTAGTGGTTAAAATTTGAATAGATTTTTCATTGTTAAGAATAACTGTTCCTATTTCTTTTGGAAATGATATTAATGGGCAGGAGGATCCAAGATTAACTGTAATAATATCTCCACCCACACCTTTTTTCAGATCTGTGGGAGTTCCCATAATGGCTATTTTGCCTTCAGACATGATGGCAATTCTGTCACAGAGCTCGTCTGCTTCAGTCATGTCATGTGTAGTGATTAGAATTGTTGTACCAAATTCTTGATTCAGTTGCTTGATGCTTTTCCATACTTGTTTTTTTGAAGAGGGATCAAGACCAATACTTGGTTCGTCTAAAAGTAACAATCTTGGGCGGTTTACAAGTGCTTGTGCTATTTCTAATCTACGCATCATCCCCCCGCTATAGCGTTTTACAAGATCATTTGCTCGACCTGATAGATCCATGTATTCCAGTGCGTTTTTGATTCGCTCATTACGTTCCTTTTTGTTCACGTATGAAAGTTTTGCAAATATGAGTAAATTTTCATATGCAGTAAGATCACCATCGACTGAAATGCTTTGTGGAACATATCCCAACATTTCTCTCACTTTTTCCGGATCTTTAGAAACATCAATTCCAAAAACATACAATTGACCCGATGTAGATTTTGTAAGAGTTATCATCATTTTGATTGTTGTAGTTTTTCCTGCTCCATTAGGACCAAGTAAGCCAAATATTTCACCCTGTTGGACTGAAAAACTTATTCCATCCACCGCTCTAATGCTATCACGGTATATTTTTTGCAGATTTTGTGCCTCAATAGCAGCAACATCATATGTTTTTGAATTATTAGTGTCAAGGATCATGTAATCTGACCTATGTCATGATTAGGTTATACGTGTAATATAACAGAAGTCACGTATAATCACGTCTAATTCGGACAGAAAATACTTGCAATGTTTGAAAATTTTAGGATTAGATTTACGCTTTAGGCGTGAATCTCAATCCAGTTTTGGCAGAGATTGCAATTATCGATACTATTGCTATTGCAAGTATCATTGCAGCTATTGTACCAAATTCTGGAACTACAAATGTTCCGATTATTTCTATCTGTGAGGTTCCATCAGTAAATGGAATTTGGAGTGTTCTGTCAGTGTTTGTAGTACTGGTCTCTTGGAATTGATCATTTTCCTGACCGTCATTTAGTACAAAGTATTGATCATCTGAGCCATCTATCTTCTTTGCGTCAATCAATGTTCTTGGCATAGAGATTGTCAAGACACCATCACCTGTTGTTTGAATTGATACAATAAGCGATTTTGAATTAGTATCTGCTTTGATATCTAAAACTTTGCCATTTGTTATGCTGTAAGTTACTGAAGAGTTAGTACCGTCTACTTGGATTGTATTTCCAGATCCAGCATGTGAGCCTGAGAATTGGAATGTTGTTGTAGCGGACCTATCTGGGCCTCCAAATTGCACATATACAGAATAAGTGCCAGCAGCTTGCCATAGTGCACCGCCAGCTGTAATATTAGATGAAAAAGTCTTGTCAGTTCCAACTGGAATTTGGTTTATTGAAACTATGTTTCCAACAGGATTTCTTATAATTAATGTGAGTGGGGTGTCTCCTAGATAGTCTTGAGTTTTACCAGTAATCATTATCTTGTCTCCATCATTGTACGATGACTTGTCTGTAGCAATAGAGATTCCAGCTGTGCCAGTGTTCATGCTTACTATAGTACCGGAATTACCAGAAGCGTTGGTCACAAGGTAAGCAGGCGGAGGCAAGTTAGATTGAGTTGTACTATTAACCATAGAACCATTAGAATCAGCAAGTGCTGGAGATACGCCTACTGCACTAATCAAAACAGCGAATAATAATAGACCTTTAAGACCGATTCTCACTACAGACGGGTCTGTTTTCTCGTATATAAGCAATTACTAAAAATTAATTAATTTTTGAATGAATTGCAATTGGCAAAAATTCTCTGTTTTTTACTTGTTTTTAGGCCGGACGTACTTTTCCAGACATTATCTCACACAGTGTTTATTTTGTTGATTCTAAGCCAATTTGCTATTTCCAAAAAATACACATTTCTATCATTACACAGAAAATCACAGGCAAGTATGAGAAGTATGTTTGGTTCTAACAGACATTCCAATAATAAAAAGATCACAAATAACAGAACATGCAAAGAGAATTACGAAGCAATACAAAATGCATGAATTGCAAAGAGATTGTAGAATTTTACTGGGAGCCAAAATACAACGGATATAGAGGTCGATGCCCTAAATGTTCTACAAATTGGCCTGAAATTTGATCCATCGAGTATTTTTCAAAAACCTAGTCTGACAGAAAGTCTTTGTTTAGGCATTATTGACTTCAATTAGGAAATAATGCCTAGTGATGATAGCAACATTGGCATTAGTGATTTTGCAGAAACTTGAGCAACCGCTGAAAAAATATCCCCATAGAAGGGCATGGCCAACATCATGATTGATGCCACTATAGTGTTGTTGGTTATTCTCATAACATATAATGCTCAGATAATTTATAAAAAATTGTGACACTTTGTTAATGAACATTGTTAATGAAATATAGACAAATCTGAGGCAATCCTTATTCAAATAGGCAAATTTTGCTTCAGTTTATTTTTGAGGTAAGGAGATATGAATTTCAGCACCCTTTCCTTCACCTTCAGATTCTGCCCATATCTTTCCATCATGAGCCTCTACTATTCCTCGGCATACCGCCAGTCCTATTCCAGAGCCACCATGCTCCCTAGTAGTGGAAGTATCAACCTGATAGAATTTGACAAAAATTCTATCAAGTTTACTCTTAGAAATTCCAATCCCATTATCTTTTATTATTATCTTGTAGTTTGCTCCATCGGCATGTAATTTTATGAATATATGCCCATTCGTCTTGGGACAGAAATCCAAAGCATTGTTAATCAGGTTATTGATGACTTGTGCTATTCTTAGCTTGTCACATATACAAAATAGGTCAGGTTGTAAATTTACTGAAATCTTGATGTTGTGTTTTTCTGCATCGGGTTTAACATTTTCTGTTACTTCACGTATTATATCAGCAAGATCATGATTTTCTTTATTTAGTTTTAATTGATGAAGTTCAATTTTTTGGACATCCAGGAGATCAGACATTAGTTTCATGAGATATTTTACATTTGATTTTATTATCTCGAGTCTATGTTTTTGTTCATTAGTTAACGTACCAAATTTTTCTGCAAGTAAAATGTCCACATAACCTTGTATTGGCACAAGAGGCGTTTTTAGCTCATGTGTTATCATTGTAAGAAATTCTTCTTTTGATTTTTCAACATCACGTAGTTCTTCATATTGTTCTCGCAGGCGCATCTCGTTTTCCTCTATCACCTTTTTGGCGTTATGAAGATCAGTGATGTCTTTAATCACAGTATTACTTCCCATTTTGTCTCCTTGATAAAATGTGGTTGCACTCAACAAAGCAGGAAAAGTACTACCATCTTTTCTTTTCATCCAAATTTCTTTATTGATTACACTAGTACCAGTTTTCCACAAGTTAAAAACTTCTTTCATATAATCAAGGCTCTTTTCTGCAGTGTGATCATAGATTTCCATTCCTATAACTTCCTCCTTTGAATACCCTAGATTTTTTGCATATGCGTGATTACAGTCGGTTATTACACCATCAGAGTTTATTGTGCGCAGTAAATCAGGCGAAGTATTGTATAAACTTCGGTATTTTTGTTCCGTTACCCCAAGCAACAGATTTGTCTTTTTCAGTTCTTCGTACTGCTGGTTTATTTTTGATTTGTCTTGCGCTATTGTCATTTTTGCTTGGTAAATATCAGTGATATCTCTAAGTGATACTGTTCTGCCAACAATCCGCCCATTTTCATCATAAATGCTAACACCTGAAAGAAGAGTAGGAAACTCAGTCCCATCTTTTCTTTTTAACCATATTTCTTTGTTTGAGATAGCACCAGTAGATTTCCATTCATCTATTCCTTTCATCATTTCATCATAGCTTTTTTTAGATGTGTGTTCAATAATCGACTTTCCTATAATTTCCTCTTTCAAATATCCAAGATTTTTTGCATATGGTTCGTTGCAATCGACTATAATACCATATAGATCAATTGTACGCAGCAGATCCGGAGCATTTTCGTAAAGATTTCTATATTTCTTTTCTAGCATCAACAGAGATTCATGAGTCTTTTTTAGTTCATCGTATCTTGCTTTTGCCTCTTCTTCAGCGTGTTTTGCTTTTTCCAGTGCTTTACGGATAGGCGAAATATCTTGTATTGTTATTAAATACCCCTTATTTTTCTCATCATCAGATATTCTTGCACCCCTACACAATCCAAAGAATGTGTTACCATCTTTTTTGATTAACAATAGTTCTATCATAGGTCCAATTCCTTTTTCTTTCATCTCTCTGAGTCCATCTAATGCAGTTTTTTTGTATTGATCTGCAATGAAATCAAAACATGATTTACCAATTACACGATCTTTAGAATATCCAAAGTGATCAAGCATGCGTTGATTTGCGTCCAATACTATCCCGTCATCATCCAGCGTGCAGACTAGATCAGGAGATATCTCATAAAAAGTCCTATACATGCGTTCAAGTATGCCTGGAGGGATCATTTGTGTCTGAAATCAGATAACCTATTTTTAGTTAATAAGATATGCTGATCAAAACTAAGTAAACAGTGCATAGATGACTCATATGAGTATTGTTTACAAAATAATTCATGTACAATCTAAAAATGACATTTTCCTTGGCTTTCACTTAGTACGGTACATTCCAAGATGTAGTTTTATTGATTTCCTACATTAATTGAAAATTGTGTAATCTCAGATATAGGCATAAAGTAAATACCATCTACTTCCACCATCACATTATAAGTTCCAGCATCTTGGAATTGATATGGTATTGTTACAGAGCCTTCCGCAGTATGCAGAAATGAGGTTCCAAATACCTGATCGTTTCCTTTCATTATTGTGACTTTGTAATCAACATGCTCCTCAAGAGTGTTGGTTTTGCTATCAAGAAAGCTTATTGCTAGTCGAGATGGCTCGTCGGCAACTAGAGTTCCAGGATCTGTAGACAAACTAATCTTCAGAGTTCCATTAGAAGAGCTGTTAGTTCCCTGTGTGTCGTTATTTTTCTCTACAGTATATAGTGACAGCATGCCAGCTTGGATATGATCATTTACATGACAATGAAGTTGCCATGTGCCAGGATTATCCGGATACATATCAAGTGTCTTCATACTCATCGGCAGTAGTTCAACCATGTCTGTACGCATTCCGTCCATCAACAATGTATTTCCATGCCAGTGAGGGGTATGAAGATCTTGTTCAGTTCCCACACCAACTACATACCAACGTACGTGGGTGTATTGCTTCATAGTCAGACCAGGAAGGTTGCCGAATATGTATCCATTTATAGAATGTTTTAGATTGCTTTCTTGAAAGTCAGGATCATTTTGATCAACTGATGATGGATCTTGTGCGAATGTGTTGATGTTATAATCAAAATACGGACTGCGGCTCTCATCAAATATTGAAAACATTGTGACAAACTCACGGTCAACACCTTTTGGTGTTCCATCAGGATTTGCTTCGCCATGTCTTGTTATTATAATTGGACCTAAAAGCCCAGCATATGTATCTCCCACTTCATCCACATGAGAATGATACATCCAGATTATAGAACTTGGATCGTCTGGGCCAGGACCTGCTCTTTCAGGTACATACCAAGTGTACGTGTATGTACCGTTGGGGGCTACCGAATCTCCTAGTTTTTCAGATTCTGGAATTCCATCGTTATATGGTGATCCTTCAGAGGCTTTATCATACAACACGCCATGTGGATGCATGCTTACAGGAAAACGGCAGTTATTCTTGAATACAACCTTAATAGTATCTCCAACTGCAGCATGGATTACAGGTCCAAGTAATCCAAGATGTTGCCATTGTGCAGTTCGTGTTTGTTTTGTTGTGAATGTATCGTCAGTATACCCTTCATAGAGACATTTTAGATATACGCTCCCTATCCTATCTTTTCCATTTATTGTGTAGAGGGCAGTCTTGTTATTAGCTGCAAGTGATAGGCCAGTTATCATATTCATACCAGTTGGTGCATAGTTCCACTTTACCTCATCTGCTGCAATATAATATGTACGAGTCACTCCTTGGAATAGAGTAGGAGTAGCTGTTTGAGTTGTTATAGAGATGCCGGAATTAGTTGAAATGTTAGGCGAAGTAGAAGAGTTTTCTGTAAAATGATAAACTACAACACCGCTCAGTGCTGATGCAAGTGCGACTATTATTGTAAATGTAATTATGGTTTTTGATGTCATAGGTTTACGCCACTCTTGTTGTAAGTAAGGTCAGTAATAGATCCAGATTTACTCCAAACTCGGATAGTTGTAAATAGTTCATCATTTGTCACCAGAAGTACAAACAGAATTATTCTTGCAGCTCAAGTCAGCACCAGTCAAAATTGCACCTCCAAGATCAGCACTATGCAAGTTTGCTCCGTGCAGATTAGCATTTGTCAGATTTGCACCATCAAGTACTGCGTTTGAAAGATCTGCGTTACTCAGGTCAGCATCAGAAAGATCAGATTGTATGAATTGGGCATGGTCAAGATTAGCATACTTTAAGACTGTACCCTTAAGAAAACCCCATGAAAAGGTACTATCATGAAAATTTCCATTTGTAAGATTTGCGTCATTTATTATTGCAAGGTTAAAGTCTGCAAATGAAACATCAGAGCCGACAAGGCTGGCGCCAGTCATGTCTGCATATGGCAAATCAATATTTGTCATTTCAGCATAGTCTAGAGTAGTATTGCGTAGATTTGTTTGTACCAAGTCAGCTTTTTCAAGATTTGCATGTGAAAGATTAGTTCCCTGAAGATTTGCGTTGTTAAGATTAGCATGACTCAGATATGCGTTTGAATAATCACAATACGACCAATCTACCGTTGGAAAGTTTTTACCGCTACAGCTTTTTGTGTGTTCTAAAGTACTGATTGATGCCATGGTTGTTTTTGTATTATTTTGGGACAATGACATATCAGTGACAAGTTTGTGAAGGGATTGCATGAATTGCTGATCATCCATTCCTCCTGAAAGCCAAATACTTGCATTGGTTCTGAACCATTGTGGAACATGTTGGTTCGTATCAGCATTGACGTAATTTACTGAGATTGGTGAAAACAACACAATCAGCAATGCAAACACAATAATCGTGAATCTCTTCATTAGGCCAGACTAATTTTGATATATATTTAACTCGTAGATTAGAGACAATTTTTTAAAACAAAGGCTAATTCTAAAAATTTAGAATAGTGTTAGAAAATTAGAGCTTTGCGCAAAATGTTTTTTTTTGAATATTAATTCTGCATAGAAGTTAATTTCTTTTGTTTCCACCAAATCACGAAAACCTCATCAAGTAACACAGTTACGCAATACATTAAATCTAGAATACATAATATAACATGACCCAGTACGAAGGATGAAGAAAAAGAACTCCATTGTAAGGAATGCGGGATGAAATTTGATGATCCTATAAGATTAGAACGGCACTTCAAGGCAGCTCATCCTGCGAAGCATGACGGATTCAAACAAAAGTGGTATTGGGAAAATTAATTTCAGGGGATTAGGGACTAATCGTAATAATTCCTGATGTTATAAGATATTGAATTTCGCTTACAAAATCAGCATCAGATAAAGTTCCTTGAACCCACCACGCCGCCGTATTTTTTACCCATGTAGGTATATGATAATTGGAATCGGTCATAAAATAGATCTTCGGAGATTGAACAATGCCTTGTTTTATCATATATTGTATATCTGAAGAAAACGATTTATCAGATATTTGACCAGTAGACCATTGGCTTGCACTGTTTTTTATCCAGTTTGGCACATTCAAGTTTCCAGATTCATACTGTATGTTAGTAGTGGCAATAGTTCCCCGTGCACCATATTGAGCATTAATCACATATTCTTTTCCTGGAATCCATAGGTTAGTTGGCATGATTGTCGTGGAAAAGTGATCCGAAGTTTCAGTGGATACATGATTTGATGCAACACCGTTTCCAGAAATGTCGGTTACCCACACTGTTACTATCTCATTTGGAACAAATCTAGATGCTTGTCCTGATACTGTGATATTGTCTCCTACATGATAATCTGGTTTGTCGGTATAGATTGAGAGTGTGACTGGCATTTGTTGTGGTGAATCTGTTTCGACATTGACTGTGCCCGCCATCCACGGATGAATAAGACAATAATAGCCATAAACTCCTGCTTTATCAAACGTGTAGGAGAAAGTTTGTCCTGAATTAATCATTCCACTTTCAATCCTTCCATCTACACCAAGATTTGGAGTTCCAGTTGATACAGTGTGCGCTACAGTGTCATCATTTTTCCAAGTTATGGTATCGCCTACTTTGACGTCTATAAGAGAGGGAGAATAAAAAACTCCAGTACTCTGATGTGATGCCCCTAGAGGTATTGCAATTTGGCTATCTGCGTATACGTGCTGTGATGCTAGGATGGATGTTACTACAAATATCATAGGAATAAGAACAAGCCCATTACCTTTCATGATATCTATTTGTGGTTTTTATAAATAAGATATGCGTAGGACTCATCAGTACGATTTTTTCTATAGAATTAATTTGATTCTAATCTTTTGATTATCTTTCCAAGGGTTATTGTGTCAAGAGTGGATCTAATTTTTCCCTCTTTTATTTTTGTATACCAAGATTTTATTTTATCTAACTTTTTACTTTCACTTATTATTTTTCCAGCAAGAATTGGGTTTGAAGAATACCAAGAGATTGCAGACTGGATGACGTATTGTAAATCTGCGTCGTTCAGTATTGGCCAATGTTGGGCAAGCGATACGTCAAGAGAGACATCTAGCAGACCTAGTTTCTTTCGTATCATTGACAAAACTTCAGAGAATCTGGAAGAATCTTCTAATGCAGAAATTGAAATTTGGATTACGTTTCCGTCTTGCGTGCTTTTGTCATCATCTACAAAAGTGATCTTTACAGAGCCTCGTTTTCCTGAAACTACAAGATGGTCTTCTTGTGATGAAATTATTCCTCCCATCTCTTTTATAATATCAAGCATGACTTGTAGCCTTTCGTTTACAATGTTTTTGATTGTTACAGGTAAATTAGATTCGTTAGTTGATTCAATATTTACAGTATCAGATGATTTTTCCAAATTTATCTTGATACAACTTAATGCGTCTCTTACCAGATCTAGGTCCTCATTTTCAAACATGAGAGAATTGTCAACTCTTTTGTCTTTTCTCCCTAGTCTTTGCAAAAAACTGAAAATTTCATCTGGGATGTTATTTAGTTCGTTTACATCAATGAAAGCATATTTTTCTAGTACATTTGGTTTCCAGTATACTACAGTGGGTTCTGCGATGGTACACATGATATTGTATGCAGCTCGTTTTTCCATTGGAACTAGAGTGATAGAATCGCCATTTTTGTTAGTACGATAGTAACTTGTCCCCTCCATGTCAGTGCATTTCAAAACGTTGCCTAGTCTAACTTTAGCAGTGAATTTTTTATTTTTGTTGTGTACAGTTACTTGATTCCAAGCACGGGTTTTTGGATTAAACTCTTCCCATGAATCTTGATTTGGAAGATCTACATTTTCGGGATCTCCCAGTTTTCTTATTTCTGGTTTGTATAACCTAGTTAAGACCTTGAGATGGTCATCAAGTGTATGAACAGATACTCCAATTCCCCATAGAGAGTCAAGAAACTCCTTCCGCGTAGTATCCACGGTGCATGTCCACCGTCTATTTACCATTCTTGGCATCACCTGCAGAGTATTGAGCAGTCTGTCTAACTTGGCTTGTTGTGAGAAATGAATTGGGCTTATTTTTGTAAAGGTGTTTTTGTAGGTTTCACATAGATTTGGCATTCCTCTTTGAAAGCACAGATCACAGAATTCAAGAGGGTCAATAGTGTCATTGTTTGGACTTTTCACAATAGGAAGGTGAAGACAATGCCAATTTCAATTTTTATTTTATGTGTTTTATTGTAGGAATTACTGCAAAAATCTCGGAATTTTTTTTACAATATGAGATATGGATATCCTACCAGGTCCAAGAACCAATACAGTAAGCAATATGATTAACGCTAAAAGCTCAAGTTCTATGCCTTGATTTCCTGAAAATGCCTTTAGTTTTTTTACATATATGATAGCCCCAAGCATATCAATTGCGATTATACTGCTTGCTATCCTTGACAGTACTCCTACTATGAGAAGAGCACCTCCAACAAGTTCTAGCAGCCCTACCAAGACAGCCATCTCGGGAGGCAATCCAAGACTAGAAAGAAATTGTCCAAACCCGCTACCGAACTTTGCCTGGCTGTGGACAATAAAGAAGACTCCTACGACGAGTCTCAATCCAAAATGGCTAAGATCGTGGAACATGTTTGTTCTAAATGTTGCTTCCATTAGATATATTACGAAATAGTTAGTTATAAGGTACCGGATTTTCGCATATATCGTAAAAAATCAGAATCGGTTACAAAATTAATTGGAATGTGTTGTATTGTATTCAGGTTTTGTAATGTGATATACTTGATCAATTTGTTTTTGTGTCAAAGATGCATTATACATATTCACACCAGATATTTCACCGGAAAAGTGATCCAACGTATACATGCGAGCCTTTTCATAATATGCTCCAATTGTAACATTTGCATCAGATGCGATGCCTTGCAGTAGTTGAGTTGTGAGTTTACCGCTCACAAGAGTTGGCACACCAGTTACTGGAGAAACACTTTCAGGAGTTCCATTCACGTAGAGTCTAATTGCCGTTCCATTAAATGTGGCAGTCAGAAACGTCCATTGTTCCGGTATCTGGCTAGTGGATTGTGTTGTTATCCATTTAATGCCGTCAAATATAGAAAAAACTGCAGTCTTTTGCGGCGGCATATTATTGTTGACAGCAAGCGTAAACGCATCCTCGTCGCTTATTATAGTAAAGATCGGTGAACCTTGACTATAGTCTGGTTTTATCCATGCAGAAATAGTAAGGTCATTCAGGTTTGTAGTAGATGAGTTTTCATTAACATATCCATCCCCCTGGAGATGTAGCGAGTCGTCATCACTTTGTTTGCTGTTCCCTGTGTCATGTGTTTCGCCAACAAACTGGAATGATTTGGTGGGGTTTGGTACAAATGTTTGATTTGTACTATTCACAGTTATTGTATCTACAATGTCCATCTTCTCCAATGTCATAACTTGATTATTTTTTTCTACATGGGTTGAATTTGAGAATTGGTCAAACAGTAACGATGAGCCTACTCCTTCTACAGTAGAGTTTGAGAATTGGTTGAATGATAAAGTAGAGTTTGAGAATTGGTTGAATGATAAAGTAGAGTTTGAGAATTGGTTGAATGATAAAGTAGAGTTAACATGTGTGTCTTCATCGCATTTTTCATACTGACAAACAGCAAATGATTGGCTTTCAGGAATACAAAAAACTAGTATCAAAATCAAGGCACCGTATATCGTAGGTAATCTCTTACCTAGATGGGTTTCTTGCCCTGTGTTTGACAATGCTTACACTATTAATGGTTAATGTGTTGTATTGTCTATCTTCATATGTGCAAATTGTTCTAGAATATATTACAAGTAGAATAGAACAGAAATTCTAGATACGTCATGTTTTTGTTTTCACATTCCAACAATTTTTGCACATGTTGCCGTTCATGTTCCATTCTTTTTTTGGACTATAGCTTACAAAACCAATCTTTGTTCCACATAAACAACAGAAATTTTTCATATCATCATCTAGTTTTTCTTTTTGGTCAAAACATGG
>DATFDB010000106.1:0-8311 GCA_035252445.1 Nitrosotalea sp.
TTGGATCAGAACAGCTTCAATCACAAGATGGACGCTCTAGGAATGTTTCTACTATAGAAATAGAAGTAAAGAGAAACAATTCTTAAGGAAGCCTTGAAATCTTTCCTTTTTTGTTATTTTTTATGATTTTGTAGTGTATCTGTGTTCCATTTTCTTGAACTTTGACAATTCTACGATTTCATTGAATTCGTCAAAATTAACGAGTCGGTCTTTGATCTTTGAAGTAGTTCCGCTCTTCTTTAGTTGTTTGAGAATTTGAAGTGTTGCAAATGTATTTGCATATAATACTGAAAGTGGATAAAGAATCAAGTTAAAACCCATTTTGTGCAGTTTATTTGAAGGAAGTAATGGTGTGGCACCGCCTTCTATCATGTTTGCCACAAGCGGGGCATCTATTGATTTTCCTATCTTTTTCATTTCATCGACTGATTTTGGGGCCTCTATGAATATGGCGTCTGCTCCAATGTCTTTGTATGATAGGCCTCGTTTGATTGCAGCATCAAGTCCCTCAGTTGCCCTTGAGTCTGTTCTTGCTACAATTATGAAGTCTTTACTTTTTCTAGCATCAAGCGCAGCCCTGAGTTTTTCACCATATTCTTCTTTAGGTATGACTTCTTTTCCTGACATGTGACCGCATCTTTTTGGCCATTTTTGATCCTCTAGAAAAATGCCGGAAGCTCCAATAGCCTCTAGTTCATTAACGAGTTTCCATACGCTCAAGGGGTTCCCATAACCTGTATCTGCATCAACTATTACAGGAACTGAGACTGATTTGCAGATTCTCCTTGCATTGTCAATGGTTTCCGTAGATCCAATAAATCCATAATCTGGCATGCCAAGTAACGCTGCTGAAGTTCCATATCCTGTTTGAAACATTGCCTCAAATCCTGCCTTTTGGGCTATTCTGGCTGTTATTGCGTCATAAACACCTGGAAATACAAGCGGCTTTGATTTGTCGTATACTAACTTTCTAATGCTTGTCAACTGTCGCTATACAGGTACACAATTATTTATTGCTTAATTGATCTTGATTTCCTTTCCTTGAGGTCTCTTCTCAGAAGCTTCAATCTTTCGAAGCTCTGATTCTAGAAATTTCTTGTATTTCTGGGCTTCATCTTTGCTCATGTATGAGATGTTTGAACTCAATGAATTTCCAATAGTGCTAATACGTTCTATTAGATCCATGGCTACAAACTTGCCCACATTACCCATTCTAAAAATTACATCTAGTTGGTTTTTGACTATTTTATCCATGGTCTCAAGATCATCTGAAACTACTCTTCCCTTCTTGGTGATCTGGTATTTTCCTTCTCTTGTTTCCTCGATCAAGCCGTCATCTAGCAGCCTTCCAAGCAGAGGATATATCAGCCCAGGAGATGGTTTCCATTTTCCTCCGCTCTGAGCAATTGCCATATCAATTATTTCTTTTCCAGTACTGGGTTTCTTCTTCAAAGTCTCTAAAATGAAATATCTTGAAAATCCTCTCGGGACTGAGCTTCCAACTCTTTGAAGCCAATCTGAAATCATCACTAGTGATATCGCTAGCGATATATATTAATGATTCGAGGCATAGTTCTTCACAAGACATAATTATGAAGTCTGAAAAGGAAGATGTCGAACCATGGTTAACAGTATTGAAAAAGATCTTCTGATCGTGGGTTCTGGTCTTGCTGGCTTGCGAGCTGCTATTCAAGCTGCAAAGATTGCACCACATATCAAAATCGCTGTTATTTCAAAACTGCAAGTTATGCGTTCGCATTCTGTTTCTGCAGAGGGTGGTACTGCCGCAGTACTCTATCCTGAAGATGGAGATACTATAGAATCTCATGTCTATGATACTGTCAAGGGAAGCGATTTTCTAGGTGATCAAGACGTAATTGAAAAACTTGTTTCTGAAATGCCATCTGAAGTCTATCAACTCGAGCACTGGGGTATGCCTTGGTCTAGAAGAGAAGATGGACGAATTGGTCAGAGAAACTTTGGAGGATACAGCTTCCCAAGGGCAACCTTTGCTCAGGACAAAGTGGGATTTTATGAAATGCAGACTTTGTATGATACATGCCAAAAATTTGATAACATTGAGTTCTACAACGAATGGTTTGTTACATCATTAATTCATGATGGCCAAAGATTTTGTGGTCTTACTGCAATTGAGATGTCAAGCGGCACATTTTACACCTTCAAGGCAAAGGCACTGATTATTGCTACCGGCGGAGCTGGAAGGGTGTATAGTTTTTCAACATATGCACTGGCATCAACCCCTGATGGCCTTGACATGGCATACCGAGCTGGCATGGCACTAAAAGATATGGAATTTGTCCAGTTTCATCCTACTGGCATACTGCCTTCGGGAATTCTAATTACAGAAGGTGCTAGAGGAGAGGGAGGTTACTTACTAAACAACAAAGGAGAGCGCTTTATGAAAAAATATGCTCCAAGTAAACTAGAGCTGGCATCAAGAGATGTTGTGTCTAGGGCAATGATTACTGAAATCAATGAAGGACGAGGATACAAACACGATACAGGGGTAGATTGCCTGAAACTAGACTTGAGACACCTGGGAAAAGAACTGATAATACAAAAACTTCCTGCCATAAGGGAGATATCGTTAAAATTTTCAGGAATAGATCCTTCAGATGAGCCAGTAGACGTAAGACCAGTATGCCATTACATGATGGGCGGCATTCATACTAACATAGATGGTGCAACCGAGATTCAAGGAGTATGGGCAGCAGGCGAAGCCGCATGCAACAGCGTACATGGTGCAAACAGGCTTGGCGCAAATTCTACTGCTGAATGCCTTGTATGGGGAAAGATTACTGGCGAGCTTGCAGCTAAATACATCGTGGAAGGTAAAGCACCTCCTCCATTTCCATTACATCTTGTCGCAACTGAAGAAAAAAGGATCTATGATGGCATATTCCGCGGAACAGGTAATGCAAACCCATACGAAGTCAGACAAGAGCTAACCGAAATAATGAACAGCAAAGCATACGTATATCGAAATGAAAATGATCTTGTAACAGGTCTCAAGTTAGTAAGAGAATTACGACAAAAAACATGGAAACATGTAGACGACAAAGCTAAAGAGTATAACACTAATTTTACAAATGTAATGGAGCTTGATTCCATGTTTCGCGTAGCTGAAGTAATTTTGATGGGTGCAATTTGGAGAAAAGAATCTAGGGGGGCTCATGCAAGGACAGATTATCCAGACAGAGATGACAAGAACTTTTTGGCTCACACGCTTGTTTACTATGATACAAAAGAACCAGTCATAAAGACACATCCTGTCACTATTACTAAATACAAGCCGGTGGAGAGAAAATACTGATGGCCGAACGACTATCTAACCGTGAAGGCATCAAGGGAATGGCAAACCCAACTCGCTATGGCATGGAGCGATTTGCGTATTGGCTACAAAGAATCAGTGGTCTTGGATTGCTTGCATATTTGATTGGCCATATTTATGAAACAAGTACAATTCTAAACGGCAAAATCGCATGGGACAACATGCTGTCATTAACTGAAACTCCCGGAGGGCATATTGTACTTGTGCTTGTAATAGGAATGTGCGTTTTTCATACCGGAAATGGAATACGACTCATGATAAGTGAAGGTGGGAAAGGAGTGGGTAAGCCAGGGCAGCCAGAATACCCATATCGTGCTTTTTCATTGAACTCTAAGCAGAGACTCTGTATTTGGGTGTCAATAGCACTAGCAGCATTAGCAATGATGTATGGTGCTGGAGTATTGTTTGGTGATTAAGATGAGAGAAAGCATAATCATGAAGATACATTATGGGACTGCACTTGGAGCAGTGGCACTAGTAGCTGTACATATTCTCATGAGGATGTCACAGAAGTTCACTGACTCGTTAGCATATCAGAATGTTATGGCCAACTATCATTTTCTGCCTTATGCACTGATGTTGGAAGTAATACTTGTTCTATTGTCAGTACATGGGTTTAATGGATTGCGCGTCATACTGTTAGAGCTAAAACAAGGTGTAACATATGAAAGAGCAATCAACTATGGCTCTATTGCAGCAATGGCAGCTCTGATAGCATATGGTTCAAGAACTATATTGATGGCTGGAATGGGAATGTCATAGCATGGCCACAGTAACAGTACCGGAAGAGAAAAAAACAGAACCAACACCTGTCGTCGTTCCTGAAGAATCAAAACCAAAGACAATAACACTTAGAATATCTCGTTCCAATCCATCTGAAAATCTTGAAACAAAATTTGACGAGTTCAAAGTCCCAGTGCAGAAATGGACTACTGTACTTGAAGCTATTCTGTATGTGAAATCAAATCTTGATCATTCTATTGCCGTAAGATATTCTTGTAGGCAAGCATCATGTGGTTCATGCGGAATGAAAATCAATGGCAGGCCGCGACTTGCTTGTTACACCAAGATATCTGAACTTGATTCAAGTGTAATCACAATAGAACCAATGAATAATTTTCCTATAATTAGAGACTTGGCAGTTAATTTTGATCAGCTAATTTCCACTCACAAAAAAATGAAGCCATACATCATAAATGAAGGATCAGAGGTACAACCTGGTACTAAAGAATTCATTCAGACTCCAAAGGATCTAGAAAAATTTCTCCAGTTCTCATATTGCATCAAGTGTGGTCTGTGTAACTCTGCATGTCCAACTATGGCAACTGACAAGTCATTTGTTGGACCGCAAGGCCTTGCACAAGCTTATCGATATACTGCAGACAACAGGGACCAAGGAAAGAATGAGAGGCTCAAAATCGTGGATCAATCTCACGGCATATGGAGATGCCATTTTGCAGGTTCATGTAGCAACGTATGTCCAAAAGGAGTAGACCCAGCAATGGCAATACAATTGCTCAGGGGATATCTGTTAGGATTTAGAAAATAGGTTTTCTAAGGCTTCTTAGGATTTTTACTAGAGTTTACTTGATTGTTTATAGCTTCGGCCATAAAATGGTTTGAGACATTTATCTTTACATCATCTATGCCATCTATCTTCAACAGATTATCGTGTACATCTTGGGCAATCTTGAACCCAAATATTGCAGGACAAAAAGGGCTTGTAAGATGAAGGTCTACCTTAACGTCTGAACCTGCAATATCTATGTTGTCTACCAATTCAAGTTCCATTATTGAGACATTTATTTCTGGATCAACTATCTTAGTCAACTCGTCAAAAATTTGTCTTCTTAAATCTGTAGACGCCTGTGCCATAAAACAAAAAAGCGTCTATGCTATATATAACCATTTTATTTTCTAAACTGTGTACAGGTCAAGACTAGACGGAAAACTCGATGACATAACATTAGAATTTCTTTCATCAATATCTGACGATTCTGTGATTGCACAGTATGACATCATAGGGAGTCAGGCCCACACGTTGATGCTCTTTGAAAATAAAATTATCAGTAAGCAAGAAGCTGCAAAGATTCTAAATGCACTTGAAAAAATAAAAAAAGAAAATATTTTGGAAAAATCTGATGCTGAAGACATACATGAGCTTATCGAGTCTCTTGTCATAAAAAAAGCAGGAAAAGATGCAGGCGGAAAGATGCATACTGCAAGATCAAGAAACGATCAGGTAGCGCTTGATATTAGGATGAAAATTCGGGATGATATCAACACGGTTTGTTTTTGTTTAAACCAAACAATAGAAACCCTCATTGATCTGGCTGCAAAAAACGAACATGCTATCATGCCGTTGTATACGCATATGCAACAGGCACAAGTAGGGCTGTTTTCTCACTTTCTTCTTGCATATGCTGATGCCCTTTTCCGGGATCTTGATAGGTTCTATGTTGCGTATGGACGAGTAAATGAATCTCCGCTAGGGGCAGGACCGGTAGGGGGAACAAGCATTCCTATTGATAGGCAATTTACAGCCAAAATGCTTGGGTTCAAAGGCATAATAGAAAATTCTATTGATGCAACTACTTCTCGTGACTTTGTAGCAGAATATATTGCAAATGCATCTATACTGATGACAAATCTGAGTAGGATGGCAGAGGATTTCATAATCTGGTCTACATCAGAATTTTCTTTCATAGAACTTGCTGACAAATTCACTTCCACTTCTAGCGTAATGCCACAAAAGAAAAACCCAGACGTGTTGGAATTGATTCGTGGAAAAACATCTCAGGTAATTGGATATCAGATGGCAGTATTATCTAATCTGAAAGGGCTGCCGTCTGGATATAATCGAGACTTGCAACAAATCAAAGTTTCAATTTGGCCTACTTCCAAAATTATAGTTTCCTCGCTTTTGGTTGTAAACTCGCTTCTTAAAACCATGAAGGTAAATGAAAAAAAATTGCGTCAAGCAATAGATGGTGGATATTCTATATCGCTTGACATTGCAGAAGCTCTTGTAAGAAAAGGAATTCCTTTTAGAGACGCACATAAAATTGTAGGCAACCTAGTTCAGATTGCCTCCAATTCCAAGAAGTCTCTTCTGGCCTTGTCTGCAGATGAGGTAAAATCTGTAATTCACAATAAAGAAATTAATGCAAAAGAGTTGCATAAAATCATCCAGTCTGTAACTCCTGAATCTTCACTTGAAACTAGAAAGTCTCAAGGATCTGCTGGCAAACATGAACAGCAACGCATGATAGACAACAGAAAACGTAAAGTCCAAGCCTACATGGGTGGAACTAACAAAAGAACTAACGAGGTAAGAAGTGCTCTTGAAGTGTTGAACAACCATGTTATGTTGCTAGTAAAAAATGCAAACTAGCTACTTTTCTAGTTTCCTTGAAGCAATACTTGCTAATTCCTTTTTAATTGAGTTGAATTCTTGTCTATTAGGAATATTATCTATTGTCTTACCTAAATCGTTAATTGCTACAAACGATAATTCGATCCACGAGGATATTAATTCTGCATTGACAAAAGAAGCTGCAAGAAATTTGTAAAGAATTTTTGTTGATGGATCTGTCTCTCTAGTTGATTCTGTCAGCAACGCTTTTTTCATATATCGGCAATCGGTACGCCAGTTTTTTAGATTATCTAAATCTTTTTTGTTGATGATTTGGCTATGCATAAATTCCGCTCTCCTTCATTCTCTTTTCAAACTCGCTTGCTTTGTCATAAGCCTCTTTGATAGGTTCTAATGTTTCCTTTACCCTGTCATTTGTTTTTTGTAAGGCTTCCTTAATCTCATCAAATTCTGGGCTTTTTGGCAGTTTTTCTATCAAATCAAATAATGTAGTCAAATCTTCTATCTGGGAGAAGGTAATACGGCGTTCAATGCCTTGAATGGAACAAAGCATACTTAGTGTTTCCAACTTGATTTTTTCATATGGATCTTTTGTTGCATCGCTATATTTTTCCAAGACGTCTGCATGTTCAAGCAAAAAATCTCCCATGTCTTTCAAATGTTGTTTATATTTTTGAAGCTGTGTTACGTATGGCAACTATGATTTCTCCTTTAACTCATTTTTGATTCTCTTTGGATCTTCATTTTCAAGCCATGTTTTTAACGCAATCTCAACTAGTTGTGATAAATCAATATCTCTGTCTATAGCATCTTTTTTTGCTTCCTTCCATAATGAAGGATCGATCTTGATTGATGTAGTTTCTCTTTTTGGCACTGGATCGAATTTTACTTTCACAATAATCTATCCTTTTAGTATTATATAAATTTTGTAGTACAGTATTATGGTGTGAAATTATTGTTCGTAAGACGTAGCTAAAAGAAAAAGATCTTTTGAAACTATATCAATGACTGGTTATACTATAATCTGCACATTATGCGCGTTTACATGGTATAATCTAGCGCAAATGTTGCTATTGCAATGTGAGAAAACCAAATGTAGAATCTTCTTCTGGATTATTCTCACATAGTAAGTTATAACATTGAATTTTAGAGTTTTTGTATAGAATGCAGGTTACCAAGTCCGATGCCATAGCAACTGCAATAAAATTTTTTGAGCAGCACAACTCTAATGTTTTGCCAGTGGATGCTAGTTTGAAAGGTGAAGTATGGACAGTGACAATATCTATTGGATTTATCACCAAAGTGTTCCGAAAGATTAGGATCGATGCTAACGATGGTAAAATCCTAGGATACGATTGATCTAAACTCAAGATGAGAATAGCAGAACATAAAAAATTGAAAAAGCCACGTTTAATTGAGATTTTTCATAATTCATGATGCCTAAAAGCGTGTTTTTAATGGAGTAATCTTGACTTTTTCATTGATTTTGCTTCACATGGCTATAGATAAAAAATCTCTGCAATGAGATGCAAGTATGTACCAATTCGTACAACCACAATCGGACAAACCTAACTACACTGCGG
>DATFDB010000107.1:0-12826 GCA_035252445.1 Nitrosotalea sp.
CTGTAAAAATTATTTCACTATACGCTAGAGGCTGTTAAATTTTTACAATGTCCTTCTCAGATCATATGTGAAGAATTTATACAAATGATTGTACTTTTTTGATATTTCTTAGGTTGGAATGATCCAACTTGATGAAAATAATAGGTTGAGTTATTGAATCATCAAATTGTTCTACCCGAGTTATACTTTTAAACGTCTTAACAAGAGTCACTTAAATGGCGACCAGGAAAGGCATCATCATAACAGTAATCATACTTGGAGCCATAGCAGCTGGCAGTTCTGTTACATGGATACTTCCACAAAATAGAGGATCGTCAATTGTCGTATCAGATTATGGAAATGAACTTGAAGGGGTTAAAGAAAAACATGCTTTGATAATGACAACTATGGATTCGAATCTAAAAAGCATGTTAAACAAGACACTCTCACCGGACGACTTTACAGCTATGGCACAAACATCATCGGCTCAGACCACTTCTCTCACATCAGAACTCATTGAGAGCAATCCTCCTACAGAATGGAAACTAAGCTACCTAAGTTATGCCGAGGCTCTGAAAAAATACAACGAGTATCTCACTGAGAGCATAGTACTGGCAAGTAAGATAAAGAGTGGAATTTCCGCCAGCGACATGTCAGATGAGACATCAAAGCTAGGCTCATTGATGAATGACACCTACTCATTCATCGCCAAGTCCAATGAGACAAAACCGTGAGATTGTCAAAAAAATGTTAGTCTAAACTTTCTTAGGTTTTGACAATATTTTATATAAATTAGATTAATTAATAGGAAATACGATTTTCGTATATCATGTCAACCAAAGAAACTGACCTACAGAAAGGAGGCACAGAGACAAAAACAAGCAGGTTGTTAGTGATATGTGTTGACAGAGATGATGACATTGGAAGCAAAGCCGGAGTTTCCACGCCAGTAGTAGGACGCAATGCATGCATAGAAGCGGCACAACGACTGGCTCTTGAGGATCCAGAGGATGCAGATTCAAATTCCATTTTTGCCGCAGTTAAAACATTTGAAGATCTAGTTAGCAAAGGGTATCAAGCCGAAGTAGCAATTGTATCTGGAACAGAAAATAAAGGAGTTCAAGGAGATGAAAAAATTGTTTCGCAAGTGAAAACAATAGTTCAAGCATTTTCAGCTAATGGTGCAGTAATTGTATCAGATGGAGAAGATGATGAAAGCGTCATACCAATAATTCAAAATGTTTTACCAATCGTATCAGTCAAACGAGTTGTTATGAGGGTCAGCAGAAGTGTAGAATATTCTTATGCAGTTTTAGGAAGATATTTGAAAGCTATCGCTTTTGATTCAAAATATTCTAAATTCTTTCTAGGAGTTCCTGGAATTTTGCTGGTGATTGGAGGTATTGCAACAGTACTTGGATTAACTAAAGAAATTTTTGCTGTAATGGTAAGCGTTCTGGGCGGAGCATTTCTTATCAGAGCGTTTGACATCGATAGAGCATGGTCGCATTGGACAAAGCCAACACCTGCTGGATTTATCAGAGTATTCACGCTAGTGGCAGGAATTATTTTCATACTTGCATCAATAACAGCTGGAGTTGGAGCTCTTAGTCCACAGATTTCATCTGCAAAACCAGACGAGATACTCAAACTGTTTGCCAACAAGCAAACAGTTGGCATGTTTGTATCCGGAATGTTGCCGTTCCTCTGGATGGGAATCGGTTGTATATTTGGAGGATCGTTGCTTAGCAGTTGGTTTAGAGGAAGCATTAGATCAATTACTGATATACTTAGAATCATAGTGCTTCTAACTCTCTATCCAATCATTGCACAGTTTACAACAGTTGTAATAAAAGATGAGAGCCCATTCACGCTTATCCCTCCATTGCTCTTGGGTTTGGCAGTAATACTGATATCAGCGTCGCTGCTCTTTCATAGATACAGAAAGAAAAAGGGTGGCGAGGTACTATCGGAATAAAAGACAAAACTTTCCAGTTAGGCGGTTTTTACAGTCTTTACTCGAGGAAACTTGAGAAAGAGATACGAAGTGGAGAGATCCCAAAACACATAGCAATCATACTTGACGGCAACAGAAGGTGGGCTAGGAGAAACCTAATCATGAAGGCAGATGGACATTTTAGAGGAGCAGACGCCGTTGAAAAACTGCTAGATTGGTGCGAGGAGCTCAACATCAAGATAATCACTCTTTATGTCTTGTCGGCAGAAAATCTAACTAGAAATGACGAAGAGTTGCAGTATCTCTACGATTTGATCAATCGCAGATTAGTAAAGCTGTACAACGATCCTAGGATTCATAAAAATCACATGCGCGTAAAAGCAATCGGGCGCGTTGAGCTACTGCCAGACTTTCTAAAAGACATTTTAAACAAGCTTGAAACTACAACAAAGGATTACGATAATCATTATCTGAACATAGCTATAGCCTACGGAGGACAAAATGAATTAGTTGATGCCATAAAGAAGATTGGTACGAGAATCAAGGAAGGCTCTCTTGATGTAAACCAAATAGACAAAGATGTAATCGAATCGTGCCTTTACACATCACATTTGCCACAATCCTCGCCTGACATGATACTGAGGACTTCGGGTGAAAAAAGGCTTAGCGGTTTTCTGATGTGGCAAAGTGCATACAGCGAACTTGTTTTCATGGATGTCTACTGGCCAGAATTTAGAAAGATAGATCTTATGAGAGCTATCAGAACATTTCAGAAAAGGGGCCGCAGGCTAGGCAAATAAAAGAGAAAAATACTAGTTTCAAAACTACAACTACGTGCTAGAAGAAAGATCAGCTGGGGCAATTATATATCGCGAATCACCTGCAGGCAAACTCTATTTGCTTTTGAATTACCCTTCTGGCCATTGGGATTTTGTCAAAGGAAATATTGAGAAAGGCGAGACATTGAAGCAGACAGTACTAAGAGAGATAAGAGAAGAGACCGGAATATTAGACGTGAATTTCATAGACGGTTTTGAGGACAAGGTCGAGTATCACTATCAACGCGAAGAGGGACTGGTACACAAGGAAGTTGTTTTCTTTTTGGCAAAGACATCGACAGAGCATGTAGAAATATCACATGAACATCTTGGATTTATTTGGCTTGGATTCAATGATACGTTGCAGAAATTAACATACAAGAACGCCCAGAAATTAATGAGCAAAATAAAGAGTCTAGGATTCGAGACTTAGTCGCTGGAGTTTTTTGGCTTCTAAGATAGGATTTTTTGAATTGAGAATTGTCCTTCCAACTATCAAGTACCTAGATCCTGCTTGCAGAGACTTTGTTGCGTCTCCTCCTTGCGTACCTACTCCAGGCGAATAAATGTCACAGCGTCCCCTGACTGCCTTTTTTGTATATGATATGATATCAGGAACTGTTGCTCCTACCACTAAACCGTCAACGTTTGAAGAATACGACCATTTTAGAAACAAGTCGTGAATTTTTTGCATTTTTCCAGTCTTTGGATCTCGTACACTAAGGCCATAACCCAACTTTGCTCCTGGATGGCTCATGTGTACAAGTGTTATCACCCCATGTCCTCCTTTGTGTGCTTCCTTGACTAGCTCTTTTAGATTCTCAGGTCCCATTATGGGGTTTGCAATTACTGCATCAAACCCACATCTCCAAAGCCTTTTGATTGCAACCATGTTTGTGTTTCCAATATCATTTAGCTTCATATCTGCAATTGTCTGCAGCCCTTGATTGTGTGCAAGCTGATTTATTTTTGATAAACTTTTTTCGCCTAGTGGAAGCATTACATGAAAATTAAATTTGATTGCACAGAGATATTTACTGAGGTTTTTTATGTTTGAAATTGTTTTCTTTTCCAATTTTCCTATATTGATATCATCAAGATCATTGGCAAGTATTATACTGCCCTTTCTCGATGAAGAGTTCTCCATCCTTTGTCTAAAACCTATCATAGTTTAACTACAGGGTGTTTGCCTTTTAGTTTTATTACTTTAAGGTATGAATATCCGTGCTCATTTATGCTGCTAACAAATGATGGTTCTATTCCGTCCTTGCTAGAATATTTCAAGAAGGGCTTTGTTGGTTCATAGTCGAGCTTTACATGACAAAAATATGACGACTCGTCAGATTCGTTAAAATTCATAAACACGCCCACAAGCCAATTCTTTCCGTCAGAGAATGCAAATAGTGGAAATGGAGACTCTTCAAAACCATAGCTTAGCTTTAACAGGCTTGCAAGATCTTCAAGTTCAAGCGGCTCATACAGGACGTCAGACTCTGCTGCAGCCTCTGGTTTGAGCGACTCTGGCATTGACTTTATTCGTATTATAGGCGAATAGAGATATGTCGGATTGGTTATTGTATTTACTATATCACAGTCTTCTTTTCCAGTTTTAAAACCATAAGAAAGATAGTGACCATATTTTGTATTTGGTACGTAATAGTTCACTGGCCTTTCTTTTAGCAAATCCATCTGAACAGAGACAACATCTTTTCCGTCAAGCGAGAAAGAGAAGCATGTACGAGGAATTCTTTCCAAGGCACACACCAATCTTGAAAATTCAGTCATGTCATAAAGTTCTACATAATACGGATGCTTGGCCATATGATCACTCCTAAAGCTACCCCATTAAAAGTAGTCGTTTGCTATTTTACAGTTCGTCACGTCTGTCTATAGTATCATTCACATCAGGACCAGTGCCAATCAAAGTCACAGGTACTTTTAGCTGGTCCTCGATATTTTTTATAAAATATTTAGCAGGCGAGCTGAGGTCAGAAAAGGACTGCATGTGAGCACATTCAGGATACACCACATCAAGTTTAGTTATTCCAATCTGCGTTGCGCTGTTTAGCATTACGGCTCTTTTCGCAAGATCAAAATCAAACTCTGCTGCACGTCTTGTTCTGCCTGTGACAGTGCCAACTTCTTTCCATCCTTTAGCAGCTGTCTTTTCTGGGCTTAGCTCGTTTTTTAGTGGACCTTCCCCGACTCTAGTTACATACGACTTGAAAACAACTATAACATCATCAACATTTTTTGGTCCCAACCCTACATCAGCACATATTCCAGAGGCAGTAACGTCTTTTGAAGTAACATACGGATATGTCCCATGCCACAATGAGAGAAATGTTCCTTGGGTTCCTTCTACCATGACCTTTTCTTTCCTCTCTAGTGCAAAGTTAACTGCATTAGGAATGTCATCAAGGTATAATGCAAGCGAGTCTATCTCTTTGGCAAGTTTGAGCGTTCTCATAGCCCTGTCGGCATTTGCAGGTCCTGTGCCTGTACCCGTACTACCAATTGATTCCTTGAGTCTCCCTTTAGAATCAGTTGCCTTGTGAGACTCTTCTATGATTCCGCATTGATAATCGACAAATGTTCTGTCTTGTGCACCAAATTCAGATATTTCTTTTAGCAGTACTTCTTGGCTTAATACAACACCAGGTCCTATCAAGAGGCGCGTATTGGGATTCAAAAATGCACTAGGAAGCATTCTTACTTTGTATGTCTTTCCTTCATGCTCTATAGTATGACCTGCATTAGGACCTGCTCCACCCCTAACAGCTATTACGGGATTATCTTTCATGGCAAGATACGAAACTATCTTTCCCTTGCCTTCGTCTCCAAAGAAACCGCCAACAATTACTGTAGAAGTCATAAAGGAAGAGCATAGACGGACATATTTAAGCCAAGTCTTAGCAATACAATTTTAGCAAAGAAAAATAGATCAGACTTGAATGGCACAGCCAAATTATGCTGGGAATATAATTGTCAACCTAGCAAACCTTCCGGAATTTCTTCGCAAGCCCATCTTACAAAAAAGATTATCAGAATTCTTTTCAATGTCAAGAGAAGACAAGCAAGAGATCATAAACAACGCCCTTCAGGCAGGACCTACAATACAGTTTGACAGGTTTGCTACTTTGTTTAAGACGTGGCTTGAGATATTGTGCAGTTTATCAGAAGAGCAGAGAGTGGCAATGTTTAGCGCATACATTACTGAGATTGCAAACCATCCAGAAAAGATCATATTATTTAATTTGGACGGAATTTTAGAAATTTACCTTACACTTACAGATGAACAAAAAAATACCATATCAAACAGCGTAAAGAGGATCACGGATTCTCTTGATAGCAATTCAAAAAAGAAAATTTATCTCGTGACTCCTGAGAGAGCAAAGAAGGAAATAGGAATCTAGAGCGGCTTGTCAGGTTTTCTCTGATTCTCATCTGCAAAGTTTACGACGTCTCCTTCTGGCGTCATTACTCCGACAAAGACCTTTTCATATCTTTTTACCACTTTGCGATGTTCAGGCATAGACATGTCCAGCCTCATTTCATTCATGACCATTACCCTATAGGTCTTCCATTCTTCCCAACATGGATTACAGCAAGGGTATGTTGAAGCTATAGGATCTAGTTTCATATCAGACGGAATTTCTTTTTTGCACTTGGTACAAGTTGCCATAATAAGGCCTTGAAAATGTAGCAATTTAATTCTTGATTCCAGTATAAAAATAAGAATTTACAATAGCATTTTTCAGGTATCAAAAGACCAAGAATTCGTGCTTTCCCAAGAACCATTTAAGAAAAGATATTAGGGAAATCAGAGATAGTAAGATATGAAGATCAAGTGCCCCAAATGCAATGACATAGCGGAGATGGGGGATGATTTTTCATATGTAAAATGTTCAAAATGTTCCCTAGATATGACATATGGAGAATATGTCAAATTTCTGACATACAAAGACGCTCGATATTCTGACATACTTGGAGATTATACCACTGACACAAATGGCAATGCAGCAGGGACTCTTGATGACTGGTAGTAGAAAAAAAACAACTACAAGACTTAATTAATTTCAGAATACTAGTGCGCTTAGTTGATATCTGCAGCTGACACGGCCATTCTTGAAACATCCCTTAACTTGTTAGGGTTTGTTGTCGGGCTTGCATTGGGAACTTTTTCCTACATAGGATTCAAGAATACTGGAAGCCCAACTTTGTTTAGGCTAAACATTTCCTTTTTTTCAATCGGAATAGGTTTTGGAGTAGTCGGATTTGGATACCTAATAGAGCTACTTGTGCTAAACTATAGCCAAATTGATAGCTGGATTCAGACACTTGGAATAGGAATTCAGACTGTAGGATACTTTTTCATCGCATTCTCACACGGCATCAAGTCATTTTTCCCAAAGTCGCGATATTTCAAATCCATAATATTTCCCCTTTTCATCATCCCAGGTAATTCACTTGAGCATATTATAAGGTCAATTTCTTTTATCCTATTGGTATATGGCACAATTGAGACTATTATGTCGTATATGGACAATAGGAATAAGAGCACGATATTCGTTGCCACGGGCCTAGGGTTACTTGCCTTGGGTGAATTCTTAGGTTGGTATTCAGTCATATTTCCAAAATCGATACTTTACTTTGTCTCACTTTCTACAAAGATAGGAGGTCTTGGAGCCCTGTTTGTTCCAATCTCTCAAGTTCCTTTAAGAGGAGGCATGAAATTTGGCAGCAGTGTATAGAACTCACATGAGTATCATAGGAGACATACTTGCTACTACAAGAGATGAGATTCCAGACGAATCCGGTGCAAGTGTAACATACCTTATTCGAAAAGCCAATGTCTCACATGGAAGACTCGCAAAGATATTGGATACTCTAGTTCAGCAAGGCCTACTAGAACAAAACACATCAGAGAGAGCCTGCAAGTATAGAATCAGTTCCAGAGGTAGAGAGTTTCTTCAAGCATATCGCGGTTTTAGAGAATTTGCAGATTCCTTTGGATTAAGAATCTAATCGGAATCATCTTCAACGCCTTCGTCATCTTCCACATCATCGTCAAATTCATCTTCAAACTCATTTTCAAAATCTTCAGACATCAGAATCAGAGAAAATATTTTACTATAAAAGATTTACAGATACAGGCAATTATTTGCAAATCACATTATTATGCAGGTGCTACCCAGCCACCGCAGGAAACACAGATATCCATACCGTCTTCATTTAGGTATGTTTCACCACCAGGCGGGCATTGACATTGAGGTATTTCCTCTTCCATACATCATATACGTCATTCAGCTTTATATCATTTTTAGAACAAGAGATAATTTACTACTGCTTGTCAGGTAGATCATGATCGTATCCTGTGACCATGCTGGAATCATCACTGCATCCAAGGCGGTCAAGAAAGGCGGCATTGTGGTTTTTCCTACAGATACAGTATATGGCATTGGGTGCGATCCATTCAATGAAGAGGCAGTAAAGAAAATTTACAAAATAAAGGGACGACAAGAATCAAAACAGCTTCCAGTCCTAGGTTCATCGATTTTTGAGATATCAAAGATTTCCATTTTTGACGAGTTATCAAGAAAGTTTGCGTCCAAGTTTTGGCCAGGGCCGCTAACATTGATTCTTGAAGTAAAAGAAGAAAAGATAGCAAAATCTCTCGGACTGGATAAGAAAATAGCTGTGCGTGTACCCAACCACCCATGCACGTTAGATCTTCTCAGAGAGTGCAAGTTGCTGGTTGGAACAAGCGCAAACCTATCTGGTCAACCCCCGGCTTCAAACCCTGCAGATATAATAGAAAAGTTAAACGGATATGACGTGCTGCTAGATGGAGGAGTCATACAAAATTCTGTAGAATCTACAATTGTTCAGGTAACCGGGGACAAATTTCACGTTGTGCGTAAAGGAAGAATTGGCGAAAAGGAGTTACTTGCACTAGTTTGAATCTAATTGTAACATGCAGTCGCCACATGGAAGAGGAAGCGTCTGATGAGATTTCAAAAATTCTAGCCATACTAGGTGATGACAAATCTAGGATGGAGCATAGTAGGTTTTCCGGCATAGTTATGACCCATACATCGCTAGATCCTTTCCAAGTTGTCAATAAAATCAAAACAAAAATTCTCGATGAACCTTGGAGTGTCAGATACTGTCACAGATTCATACCAATTCAGGAATCAACCAAAGCCACGCAAGATAACATTGTAATGATTGTACAAAATCACATGCACAAAATGCAGCCAGAGGATACTTATAGAATTACAATTGAGAAACGAGGCTCGGAACTATCCACCAAGGAATTGATCGGCTCTATTGCAGAAACTGTGAAGAACAAGGTGTCTTTGGAAAAATACGATTGGAATATCATAGTTGAGATTTTAGGTGACATTGTTGGGGTTTCCATTCTAAAAGAAGACGACATAATAAGCACCATGAAAGTAAAACGAGACTCAATGGAATAAGACTGCAGCCCTTTCAACTAAGAGATCTTCAAGCGGATCTTTTGATGTTATACAATCAAGTTCTTTCTTTGTAATTTTGAACTCTTTTTTTAAGAAATTATCGTTTTTGGGAAACGGCAACATCGGTTTTACCATTTGACCAAGGTCCATCACAATCTTGTTGATAGCAGGCATGTTTCCAATTAAAATCAAAATAGAGTCATTATCCTTTTGTAAACCCACTTTGCCAATTGCCTCACTTATCTGCCTGCTTGCTGCAAATCGCATAAGCATGTCGGTTTCGATTTTATTTGAAAGTAGTATTCCAGCTTTGCTTGCAGCCAAGGAAATTTCAATCACCTGTCGGACATGTTTTACGCTTAGGGCATATTTTGATCGTATTCCCTGAATAGTAACACCTGGGAACTTGGCTCGTAGGGATTCTAGTAGTTTTATTGGATCAGATGACGGCTTTCCCAATCTTACTAGTGCCACATTATACTTTGAGATCCTAAAGTTGACGGTTGCCTTGCTGCCTCCATGAACTATAGGGATTATGCTAACAATATCCCCATCCTTGACAGACGTCTCGTTTCCCTGTAGTGCAGACGAATCGACTCCGTTTATTGCCACAAGAATATTTTTTGTGTCAAGTGGAGACATGTTTTTTTCAACCAAGTTCTGGAGAAAGGCTAGAAGCTCGGATACAGATATGAGATTTTTTTCTACTGACAGCTTATCAGACAAAAAAGACCTCTTAGCTCCGCCAAGAAGTTTTACTGTTATCACAGTTTTAGAAATTAATTAGTTCAATATGGGATTTTTGGTTTTGTATATACGAAAAAGTTTAGCTAACTAGTTGCTCTTCCATCTCTTCAGTCTCTACGATGGCTTCTTCTTGTGGTGCTATTGATTCTTTTTCCTTTTGTTCCTCAAGTTCTCGTTTCAAATGGGTTGCAATATAACCTGCAATCTCATTTTTTAGACCCTTTGATCTCACTACTGCGACCTCGTCTAGGAGCTTTTTATTTTGTTTAAAGTCGACACCAAATTTTCCTTTATAAGCAGTCATCAGTTCTGTGGAAATTCGTCTGACTCTATTCACGTAACCGATAGGTACAAGGGGTATATTATACAATACTTTTTTGGACATAGCCCCTCCCATGGGCCTTCCTTTCAATATATCAACAGGGTTGATTCAAGCGGTATCATGTGTCCTAAATTGATTTTATGAGTTGAAACGAAAAAATAGCATGTTGCCAAGTTGTTTCTCCTTTTTTGGCATACACAATGTTATAGAATGATTATAGAGAATGCATATGAAATAGCGAATACCTGAACAATTGAACTTGAAAGATCAAGAGGGTTGGTATTGGGCATCACAGATCAAGACAGATCAATTTTGTTAGTTGAAGAAGACAGTGAGATAGCATTATCTGTAAAGCTGCAGCTCGAGCTTGATGGCTTTAAGGTAGACATGATAAGAGACCCTGTTATTGCATTAGACAAGTATAGCAAAAATCCATCGGAATACGTCCTTGTCATAGCGGACATGAAGATGGTAAAAATGTCTACATTTGAATTCATGAGATCAATAAAGAATGCAGATGTCAACTCGAAGATCCTCTTAATCACCCCCTTTGAAATTAAATTACATGAATTTTCCAAAGTGTTACCAGCAAGCAAGGTAAATGGCTTTGTTGAAAAGCCACTCTTATCAACAAAGCTGATTGCTTCTGTAAAAGAGGTTTTGGAATCTCCATATGGGGATAATTTTAAACAATAATTTGTGCACAAAATAAGATTGATAGATGATTTAATGCGTGTGGTATAAGAGCAACTCAAGTGCAAGTTTGTGAAATAGATGATTTGCTTGCCATCCAAATTATTGTGGGGGTAAAAGCGCCAAACCGGGATTTCTATTATCCCTATATTCAAATGAGGTAGTAGCTGTCTTTCCATTATACGTTGCCTTGACGGTAAAAATATCCGTAGTGCCATAACCAAGTGATCCGATATTAAATTGATATGCATAAAAATTGGAATTATCAATAAGTGAAATCCTTGTTGAATTGTATAACTCCCCATTTGGATAAAATACCTGAATCAATAATTTTTCGTTAGGCAATACTGGATTAACCTCTCCTGATACCGAGACTGTTTCACTTCCTGCATAACTTGACCAATCTGTCTTAATTGTGATTTGGTTTGGGTTGGATGCAAGAAGAATTGCTATTAAAACTCCAATTCCAAGTACTATACCAACAATTATTGTAAGATGTAGAGTTTTCATTTTTGATATGTACTGGACAGATATTGTTTAAAAAACTGGCGCATGTTACCGCTGTAACTTTCTTCTAAGATATATGAATCAGTAATTTATCAATAACCTGGAAAACTGGCTGGCATATTGGGTATTTTACCCCTACATGCCAAGATAGGAATTCATGTTTTTTTCCACGATTCCAAGTGTTTCAGCATAACTCATTCCAAGAATGTTTGATGCAGAGAAAAGAACACTTGGGAGAAAAGTTATTTGTGCAGTCTTGAGTCCAAAACATTTTGAAAACTTGACGGGTCCATCAGTCTCAAGCAAAACCTTGTCAAGCCTAGTCTGTGAAAGAAGAATTTGCTTATCTTGGGAATAAATCATCGCAGGGCCATATGACACAAAACAGTCCATATCCATGGCTTTTTGCAATTGTTTTTTGTTTCCAGCAAACCAGTGTAGCAATGCCCCTCCAATACGATATGACGGCAAAATAGAAAATATCTCTTCCAGGGTTTTTCTTGAATGAATTGATATTGGTTTTCCAAGCTTTTCTGCTAAAGACAGCATTTTTTCAAAGACATGAACTTGACGCTTGAAACCATCCTCATTTGAGACATATGTCTTGTCAAGTCCAATTTCACCTATACCTGAGATTTGGTTTGAGTTATCCATGATCAGGTGTTCTACAGATTCCAGATCTTCGTTGGCTTTTTCAGGATGTATTCCAAGAAAAGGCAAAACAAGATTGCTTTTTTTGCCTATGCCAAGCGTTGCGTTTGAGCTTGCATAGTCCATGGAGACACAGCACGCACGCATCTTCATCTTGTCCATGGCTGTCAAGATGAATGGCAGATCAGGTTTGAATTCATCGTCTGATAGATGAATATGAGCATCGGTTAGCCAACTCATGAGTATACCATAATCACATAGTGTGTATAAATCGATTCCCAGCTAGTCTTTTTTCTACTCTAATTCTTTTATCACAGATGTTTGGTGTAAAATCATGACAACATCTGAATTTGGTCTTTCTGTAATGTATAGGATCCTAAAAAAGGCTGGAGCTGACAGAGTAAGCGACGAGTCAGCAAATGAACTAAGAAGAATATTGGAAGAGGTTGGAACATCCATTGCCAAAAATGCAGTTGAGATGTCAACACATGCTGGTAGAAAAACAATCAAAGCAGAAGATGTTAGACTAGCTGCAAAACAGTTTTCAAAATTCTGATCTAAAAGATTTAATTGTTCATAGGAAACCTGTTTGATTACGGTGAGGTGGCAGAGCGGCTATGCGTTCGCCTGCAGAGCGAATCTATAGGGGTTCGAATCCCTTCCTCACCTT
>DATFDB010000108.1:0-9251 GCA_035252445.1 Nitrosotalea sp.
CTCCAGTCTCCTCCGCCAAGAACAAGAGACGTCTTTATGAATACCATGGCAGAGTTCAACAACAGCATATACTTACTTGCCTCAGAAGAGCCACGCATAATATCAGACTGGAAAAAAATCTACGAAGACTTGGAATACATATTTGATAACATGCTAATAGGAACAACTGAAAGATCAGCTCTTGAGAATTTTATAGAAGATAAACTGCATCCAAAATTTGTCTACTTTTCAGATTACAAAAAAATACTTGGCAACATAGACCTGGAAGAGTTCCTAAGGGAGAAAAAGGGAATTAGGCCCAAGGGACTTGAATACATAGAAGAGTTTGACAAAGCCGAGACTGTAATGAATTTATTTTATCTAGCAGAACTTGACGCGGAAAAGCTTGAGGAGGCACAAAATAGCCCTTCAAAGCTGATAAAATTACTACATACGGCAAGCAGAAAGCTAAGTGACAGGCTAAATCCTGCTTGGAAGGGAGACCCCATACATGTAGAACTGAGATGGAATCCCGGAAACATTTTGAGTGTAGTAATATCTGACGTGCACAAGGACGGCACTGTTACCAACACAGGTCTACTAAACAGAAGAGCAGAAGGGTTCAAGTGGACATTTTCTTTCATAGTAAACTTTGCAGCAGAAACTCAAAAGGCAGAACTAAAAGAAACAATATTGCTGCTTGACGAGCCAGCAAGAAACTTACATCCTGCACAGCAGAGAGGAATATCAGATCTTCTCAAAGGTCTTGCAGGATCTAATCAAGTTCTATATTCCACCCACTCTCCGTTTATGATATTTGATTACACCCCAGGAAATCTCTTGGTTGTAGAGCTTGACAAAAGAAAACACTTGAGCCACATTTACTATGACTACTGGAATGCAGAAGATCAAACACTAATTCCAATTGTTTATGGCCTTTCAAGAGGGCTTGTAGAATCGATTGTGGACAGGCAGATTGGATTTAACTCAAGGCCTGTGATTATTGTAGAAACAATGTCTGACTGCATGTATCTTAATGCATTTGACAAATTCCTAAAAGATCCAAATTTGTCAATGAATCCACTCAATGTAGTTCCTGCATATAACAAGAATTCAGTCATGTCTCTTGCCATATTCTATAGAAATCACGGATATGACACGTTTGTTCTGCTTGATAACACCGAAGAATCAGTGCAAATCTCTGCCCAGCTTGAATCAAACCAATTCAAAAAAGTGCAAATGATATTCTTTGAGCTTGGAGGACAAACAAAACAATTCCTAGAAGATCTGATAATTGATGATGATTATTTGTATGCAGTAAACCAGACATATGAAGTAAAACTCAGAAAAGAGGGATACAAGGCCTTGACTAAGGAATCAGTTTCATCAAAAGGAAAAAAGAGCATCATAGATAATCTAAATGAAATTTGGAAAGAAAACCAACATTTGGGATGGGAGAAATTCGACAGAGAAGAAATATGCAGATACATCTGTGAAAAAATAGCCATAAATGAAACAGACTTTTTGACAGATAAAACAAAAGACCAGTTCAGGTCTTTGTACAGGTTAATAGCAGAACGCATTAGGCAGAATCAGAATCTTGGCTCACAGACAACTCTGTCCTATTCACGATAAAAATAATCAAGATTTAGAGATTCGTACTTTACTCCATACATTAGACAATAAAACTAGACGATTTATCATTAAGATTTAATTTATAGGCGGGCTGCCCTTTTGTTGAGTAAAGTGTTATTAAAATCCAGCATTATTCTAGTTTTAATCATTAGTGGTACACTGACTGCTTTCATGCCACTAGCACAAGCCGCATCTGAGCTGGTGACAGTTACTTCTTCAAATGTTGGCGGTAAAACTTTGCTTCAAGTTACTAATGACCCTTCAAGCACTTCCGATATCACATCGGTTACAGTAGAAATCAAAAATGGAAATTTCAAATCTTTCACATTAGGAAATGGATGGGTAGGAAAAAAGACATCACCTACGACAATAGCGTTTTTTTCTTCAACCCCCATCAAGCCTGGTGATTCTACAACATTTACAATCAGTACAGACCAGAATTCTCCAGATCTCGTATGGACCGCATCTGATGTAAACAACAACCAACTAGGCACTGGCGAGATTGGAGCTGTAACACAACAAAGTAACAACACTCAGAATCAAGGCAATGGCGGCAGTCAACAGCCTACACCTCCTAGAGGCATACTAGACACGTCAACTTTTAGAATCATACCATCTACTCCCGCTCCAGGTTTTGATGTTCGTGTTGTCGGACAAAGTTTCACATCTTCAATTCCTCTTGATCTGTACCTAGGAAGTCAGAAGATTGATTCTTTTTCATCAGATAGTAGCGGAAACTTTGTGGTTACTGCTACTGTTCCAACAACGATTCAGCCAGGAAGTGTTGATTTTGTTCTAAAGGACCAGGCAAACAATCAGAAGACATTTACCACAACCATAGAGGCGGCTCCACAATCTCGCTCAACCACCACTTTGTCGTCAGTTCCATTAACTGTAAGCATTGATGCAGTTTTACATCCAGGAGATACTGGAAAAATTAGCGGAACTGCAAATCCTGGCAGCACTTTAACTATTTCCATATTGAATGCAAATGGAACAAGCATAACTACATTCACTGCTAATGCTGACAAAAGTGGAAGTTATGCAATTTCACAAGTAATTCCTAATGACAGACCGTTTGGAAAATACACAGTATCAGTTTCTGATGGAAAAAACCAAGTCTCTAAAGACTATACAGTGACCAGTGCACATCAACTTGCCATATACACATCACAGTCAACATACAATCCGGGAGATACAGTAGTGATAAACGGCACTTCAATATCCAATGCACCAGTATCCATAGTAATACTAGACCAAACCTCAGCTCAAGTTTTTGCAAAGGAGGTTAACGTTACAGCAGATGGAAAACTTTCAGCAATGTATCACATAAGCACTACTGCCCTAATAGGGTCATACACCATTACGGCATCACAAGGAAGTGATCAAGTTAGCCTTAACATCGGAGTAGGCGTTGCGCCATCTGTACTTTTACGTGCCAGTTTGGATAAATTGAACTATCAAATTACTGACAAACCAATACTTAGTGTCTCTGCACCACACGACTCTACATTGAATTTAGTAGTAGTAGATCCGTCTGATCAAGAAAAATTTTCGGATACCATTTTAGTAGGACAGGATGGCTTTGCCACATATTCGTTTAATTTAACATCGTATACTCCTGGCATATACTCAGTGGTGCTCACTAGAGGAAATGATAAGGTAGAAAAGCAATTTGCAGTAGGACTCCAGACTGGTTGCGGACAGATAAGCTTGAGGACTGTAAAAGACACATATTTCCCGGGTGACAACTTGCTTATTTTTGGAAATGCCAATCCAAACTGCATCATACAGGTCGGTCTAACAGACCCGAACGGCTTGCAGGCAAAAGTTGAACAAGTTTTTACTGATAAAAAAGGCATATTTTCAGCATTTGACTTTAGGATTCCAGACAATGGATTAGTAGGAAGTTGGAAGTTGGATGCTACTAGCGGTATAGATCACAAGAGCATACCCATAGTTGTAAGATCAGAATCTACATTAACTGTTCAAGTTGACAAGAACCCCCCAATTTACAATACGGGAGGCCTAATACAGATTTCTGGAAGTGGGGCAGGCCAGTTAGTTGGAGTTATAATCAACATACTAGGAACGAACAATACGCCAATTGAAACCTTCAATGTACAATCTACGAATCGTGGAGATTACAATACAGAATGGCTCATCCCCAAGTCTTTCAGTCCAGGAGATTACACGATACAAATAACAAGCCCAGCTGGCAAAATAACTACACCTATAACAATTCAGTAATTTCCTGATTTGAGAAATATTTTTTACATCCACAGCTTGTGAAGCATTTGTGAATCTAAGAGAAAAAATTGCCGAGATACCGGATTTCCCAAAAAAAGGCATCTTATTTAGAGATATTAGTCCTCTTTTAAGAGACCCATCTGCGCTCTCACTTGTAGTAGACGAGTTTTCAAAGCGTATTCATCATAAAGACATAGACGTCTTTGCAGGCATAGAATCAAGAGGTTTTCCACTAGCTTGTGCACTAGCACTCAAGTACAACAAAGGAATGATAATGATAAGAAAAGAGGGCAAGCTGCCAGGTCCGACATATAGTACAAGCTACAGCATAGAATATGGCACTGCCACTATGGAAATTCAAAAAAACGCAGTAAAAAAAGGTGAGAGGGTTCTCATATGCGATGACTTGCTTGCAACAGGCGGTACAGCAAAAGCTGCTGCCAAGTTAGTTGAGAAGATAGGCGGAACCGTTGTAGGTTTTGCATTTATTGTAGAATTGACAGATCTGAAAGGATCTAAAGCAATCAAAGATTACAGATTCGAATCGCTGGTGAAATATTGATAGAGCAAGCTGAAATTGGAATATTTGGCGGCACTGGAATTTATGATCCAGGATTATTGAGTGAGAGCAAGGAGATTACAGTAAATACCCCATTTGGGAAAACTTCAGACTCGATAACAGTTGGAATGTACAAAGGCAGAAAAGTTGCGTTCATGCCAAGACATGGAAGAAAACACACCATTCCTCCACATCTCATAAACTTTCGAGCAAACATTTGGGCCTTCAAGGAGATGGGAATTAAAAGGATTATAGCTCCATCTGCAGTAGGCAGCCTGCAAGAGAAATTAAAGCCAGGAGATTTTGTCATCCCTAATCAGTTCATAGATTTTACAAAGTCAAGAAAGTATACTTTGTTTGAAGACGGCAAAGTAATTCACATATCAGTAGCTGACCCATTTTGTCCGGAGCTTCAATCTTCGGTATACAGTGCAGCAAAAAAAATGGATTTGCACCTACACAAGGATGCAACTTATGTCTGCATAGAGGGCCCCAGGTTTTCCACAAGAGCAGAATCAAAATTCTACAAAAATGCCATAGGGGCTGACATAATAGGAATGACTTTGGTTCCAGAATGTCAGCTTGCACGGGAAGCCCAGATTTGCTATGTTTCAATTTCCACGGTAACAGATTATGATGTATGGGCAGAAAAGCCAGTTACTGCCAAAGAAGTTTTAGAGACGCTGTCAAAAAATGTCCAGACCACAAAGAATCTTCTTGGAGTTTTGCTTGAATTGATTCCTCAGCAAAAAGGCTGCTCTTGTGCCAAGGCCTTGGAAGAAGCTAGTTTTTAGCTATCTGCAAACGATTCTTTTTTGAGTCCTTCAGGAAGAGAAATATCTCCGTGAACTAGTTTTTGCTGCAATTCGTTTATCACGTCATCTACGTTATACCCAAGCTTTACCAGTTCTTTTTCTACTGCCTTTGAGATTTTTGCGCCTATGTTATGACCACCTATTCTTCCAAAAGCAATCGCATTAAACTTGAAGGAGTGGCCATCCAGGGTAAAAACACCTGTTAATTTGGCTGCTATTTGACTGCCATGTACATTGTTGATATGAACCTCGAGATTCATACTGAATTCTATATCTCTACTGCCTTATTTACAGAGTTTTCAATTAGAAAATTCCAGTGCTTGTCGTCTTCAATTTTAAAGTCTTTGACTTTGAGTGTGATGACTTTATCTTCAAGGCATTCATGCTGAATTTCATCATCTTTTTTAATTTTAACAAGCTTCCATTTGTCTTTGTGCTTTTTCAAGTTACATAAAAGAACTGACCATTTTTGATCTGAAGATATTTTTGGCATGCCAACATAATCAACGATGCTATCAATTCCTAGTTGCTTTTCCTCGCAAAATACTTTCTTGCATTTTACACATCGCCACGCGTCCACAGAACCTATAGTTCTTTTTTCATAATTTATGTTAGTCACACCATAGTAAACAATTTCATGTTTACAAGAATCCTCGTTTACAGACATCGTTCCTTCTCAATATTGGGTTCTATTTAGTTCTTGCATCATCATATGGTTGTTCTAAAACGATTGATATGTTATCAACCAGTAAATTCTTTTTAAACGGAATATTTTCTCGCATACACATTCTTCGATACATGTTAACAACAGCAAACCTTGGATGCATTGATTCAAATTCAGTTTTTGTAATATCTATAAAGCCCCCCAGATCGACAAGACTTTTTGCCACTTCAGATGCATTAGAGACTGACATGCCAAGATTTTTTGCAATATTTTCTGCTGATTGTTTTCCGTTCTTTACTACAAAGACAAAAACTTTGGCTTGAAATGGCAACAGTCTAAGTTCTGAAACAAGTTTTTCTTCAACGTCATTCAAGTTTACGCTCACAAGTGCAGAGACAAATTTTGTCATAATTAAACATGCCCAAAACTATGAAATTAAATAACGAAGAAGGTCAGTCTTACTATGCGACTAGTCATAGGCATTACAGGCAGCTCCGGAATTGTCTATGGAATAAGAATGCTTGAAGTTCTAAAGCGTTGCAAGGTTGATGTTCATCTTGTAATGACAGAGTGGGCCAAAAAATGCCTAGTGCTTGAAACAGATTTTGATTTAAAGTATGTCAGATCATTAGCTAGTAGTTATTCTGAAGATTCAAACATGGCCGCAAATGTTTCAAGTGGCACTCATAAAACAGACGGAATGATCATAATACCATGCAGCATGAAAACTCTATCAAGCATTGCCAATGGTTATGAAGAGACTCTTGTTGCGCGTGCAGCAGGAGTTACAATAAAAGAATCCCGCAAGCTTGTCATAGTTCCAAGAGAAACTCCGCTGACAAGCATACATCTTGAAAACATGTTAAAACTTGCAAGAATAGGCATAGTCATCTTGCCTGCCATGCCAGGATTCTACAATAGGCCAAAAAACGTAGATGACATGATAAACCACATTGTAGGAAAATGTCTTGACCAGTTCGGTATAGAGCACGATCTTTTCAAAAGATGGGGCACTGAAAACCCAACTGAGAGTTAGAAATATTCTCAAGTATATCCAGAATTAGTTTGCGAATTCTACGAGTGTTTATATTTGGATAAATGATTGCTTATACAGAAATAGAATGAGCAGCTACAAGAATCGATATTCTAATGATAAATCCTTTGACTTTATCATTCCATTAATGGTTCTGCTGTTCTTAGGAGTCGTGTACGTTCTCTCATTAAGAAATGATGCAGGATATGTCAGTTTCATTTTAATTGGAATTACTGCAGTCATCATGATTTATTGGGTCAAGGTGCTCAAGAAGATGACAAAGGATACACAGCCTCAATATACGCCAAAAGAATCCGAAAGCAAAAACTGGGTATATGACTTGATAAAAGGCGAAAATGAGATAGTGTTTGTCGCCGAAGTACCAGGCCCCGAGGATCAAGTCACAGTAAGGCTGATCAATGGAGTATTGTATGTACGTGGGTCTAGTCACTTTTCAAAAGAAGTCCCAATTGAGACAACGCCAGACATGGGAATCCATGATTTCAAGTACAGAAACGGTGTTCTTACACTTAGGATTAAGAAATTAGAGGCTCTTTGATTCTTCCAGTTTTGCTGGAAGGTACTTGTCAGTGATATTTGTAAGACCATACTTTGAGAATGCTTCAAGCTCTGCCTTTCTCTTAAGTTTTAGAAAGACCTCTAACTGTTTTTTCCAGTTTCCTTCCTGATATCTAGGATCTTTTTGCAAGTCATAGATTCTTTTTATGTCAGACTCTGTCATGGGTATAGTTGGTAACTTGTATTTTTCAATATCAGTTGCCCACACTCCAAGCCATTTAGCGTCTGGTACTGTCAATTCACGCAAGTGAGCTGCATTTGCAGAACCAGATTTTATCACCATGGCAATGTGTTCTCCATATACATCACCGTCAGCCAAAATTACCACTGGAAGGCTTAGCTCTTGATTCAATCTTTTCAAGAGACTTCGCGTAGAACGCGGTGCCTGACCTGCAGTGTCTACAATAATTGATTTGAATTTTTTGTGCACATTTTCTTCTACAAACCTTGTGAAAAGACCACCCTTTTCAATTGCAATAACTAGCTCAGCACTGGTATCCACCAATTCTGCACTGCTAAGACTTGGCCCAATCAAGTATCCATCAGGATGATCAGACAGATTTACTCTCTTGCCTTCATATCCAGGCACGGTATACTCTATGGTCAAATCTCCAAAAACACTGCTTCTTTCCTCAGGAAATATGTGGAATTCTTCACGAGGGCTTGAGGTTACAGCTTCCAAATCCACGATAATGTTGTCTGACTCGGGTTGGTCTTCAAAGTCAATACTAAATGCCTGAGACGAATAGTAAATGTCTCTTAATGTAGACGATTTTCCCTCTCTTACCAACCTGTTGACAAAAAAGGCAAGCCATGCAAGCTGCGTGTAAGAGCGAAGCTGTGACATGTTTCTTGAGCTTCTGACAGCACTTGCGTTTCCCAGTATGTACTGCCTAATTTTTTTGTCATAAACAATATTGTTAACAGATCTGCTTGGAATAACAAACTGCGGAAATTTGCCTTTGTCAAGATCGTCGTATATGTTAATTCCATGTTTTTGCAACAGAGAAAGAAGATTTGCCTTTCTTGTTTCTGCAGTTTTTTGCTTATTGGATTTGGTCTTCAATTTCACTTCCCATCTTTATCAGCTGTTTATAATTTGGCTCTTTTTTCTTTCCAGACAGTTCTGTTGCAAATTGAGCAATGAGCGGTACATATTTTGCATAGAGATTAGCCCTTTTCTTTGCCATGTCTGCTGCTCCCTGACGTGACATGTGGACAGCAAGTTTTCTTGCCAAAAACTGCAGTGCATTTTTTAATTCGCGTTCAAGTTCAGGCCTGTCTGCAACGTTTTCTTTTCCGACAGTCTTGTATGGTATCCTAGTAGAGCAAATATGAGAAACTATTACAAGCGGAGGATCGCCTTTTACTTTGTACCTGCTCCAATCCATCTCGTTTACTATCTTTAGCACAACATCGCTTCCTTCGTCATAAAGCAGCGGTATCCTGTTGGCAAATCTGTATACTTTGAGGCCAGCTGACGGAATGTCTCCACCATATGCTATGCCCATCTCCACAACAAACGGGAAACCAGAATATGCAGACGCGCTACGTTGTATTACAGAGGCAAATTCAGGGTTGAAGAACTTCATAATTCCTTTGGAAAGAGGCTCTTCTCCCAAGGGCGCAAGGCAGCTTGGGTCAGGGGCCAAAAAGTCATCAAATTTTTGCAGTGCATCGGCTAGCCTAACCAACTCTTCATTTGTCATGCTGCCTATCCTTTTCTCAGGCTTGAGT
>DATFDB010000109.1:0-4574 GCA_035252445.1 Nitrosotalea sp.
AGGATACAGCGCAGTGAGCACATGCATTTTCTCTTTGAGGATGCCGACTTTTCGCTTGCCACAGTTAAGGAACTGATAGGCAGGGGCGAAAGGGATGCAAAAGAGGCACTTGCGAAAAGCGACTAGACCAAAGACAATTTACACCGTGTCAAAGGATTATAACGAAAAAGACTTATCATCGATGTTTTATCCGTAAATACAGTTGCAAACCAAGTTTGCAGAGGTCTGGGGGCACAAGATAAGGTATCTTGAGGATGGCAGGTCAGATAAAGCGATCATCTTAATACATGGATTAGGAGGATCTGCAGAAAGATGGCTCAAAGTCATTCCTTATCTTAGTACAAAATATAGAGTCATCGCACCAGACATGATAGGTTTTGGCTACAGCGACAAGCCGTCAGAAGATTACACGATGGAGTTTTTTTCAAAGTTCCTTTCTGCTTTTATTAACAACGTTGGCCTCAAGTCTACAATTCTTGTTGGCACATCTCTCGGAGGACAGATTGCCGTACACTGTGCAAGCACAAACAAAGCAATAGAAAAGATGGTGCTGGTAGCTCCATCAGGTGCCATGAAATCTCCTACTCCTGCAATTGATGCATATATGATGGCTGCACTCTACCCAAATCACACAAGCGCCAGAGAGGCATTTGAGATGATGTCAAGATCTGGCACAGTTGACGAGTTTACAGTATCAGATTTTGTAAAAAGAATGTCTACACCAAATGCCAAGCTTGCGTTCATCTCATCTGTTCTTGGAATCAAAAATTCCAACATAGAGGAAACTCTCAAGAAAATAATGGTTCCAACACTAGTCGTATGGGGAAAGCATGACAGAGTAATACCTATTCAGCATGCAGACCAATTTGTATCCTCGATTAAGAACTGCACATTTTTGGAGCTAGACGAGTGTGGCCACCTGCCACATGTAGAGATTCCAGATAGATTCTCAGAATCAATACTAGAGTTCCTAGGCTCAAGGCTGGTCATGGCAGAATAGCAACAGCCTTAAATACCATTTATTGGTTATAGTTACCAATGACTGGTAATAACAACCAATATGATCCTACAGAAATGTTCCGCGAGTGGATACAGAGAAGTGGAAAGGCACAGATGGATTTTATGAAGACCTTTGGCGATATGATGGCCAAAAGCCACCAAGAAAATCCTCTTAACGTGTTAAAAGAGATGTCTGATAAAACTGCCAAGGCTCAGTCTGAGTTTGTACAAAACATGGCAAACATGCAATCAGGCGGGGCATACAACTTGTTCAATCCATCACAATTTCTACCATCGCTGTTATCGTGGGGCACTTTCAAGACAACAGTTGGAAGCAATGGTCGGATCTCAATACCAGAGGCAGAACGCGAAGCCCTTGGTGTAAACGAAGACGACCTAGTCCAGGTGATAGTGATTCCGGTCGAAAGAAAGAAACGAAAAGAGGGGGTGAAAGAGTGAGTAAGACAACAGAAACAAAAGAGATCTTTTCAGTATGCAAGCAGAACGTCAATAGATACTTTGACGAAGCAGAGAAAAATGTAGCACAGTACTTGCAAGCAGTAACCAACCTGCAGCAGGAATATGCAACAGCATGCAAGAACACAATCGAGAATGCAATTTCAATGCACCAAGAATATGCTTCAAGAACTGGTCTATCTACAAACGTACCATCAGCATACCTAAAAGCGGTAAATGATGCAACAGAGGAGATAGTAAAGACAAGTTCAGTTCAAAGCAAAGCAGTTCTTGCAGCAATTGATGCAGTAAGACAGAATGTAAAAACATTCAATGACAACACACGAGCATTTTCAGATATGAACGCAAACATACTGCAATCATGGTTCTCAACATGGACACCAACAAGAAATTAGTTGGTATCTGAATTCCTTTTTTATTTTTCCGACCTTTCTTTTATCCAAAGACCAAGTTCTGGCAAAACCTTCTTTTGAGAAAACGAACTTGCTATCATTCCAACATGACCTGTGGCATAGATTCGTAGTGTCTTGTCATCTGTTGATACAGCATAATGGATTGGCATACTACATTCTGGCGAGACGAGGTGATCCCCTACTGCAACCTGCGTAAATACAGGCATGGAGATGTTTTTGAGGTCAACCTGCCTTCCTGCCACATTCATCTGGTTTTTTATCAAAAAGTTGTTCTGATAGACGTTTTTTACCCATTCTCGATATAATTCTCCTGGAATTGGAGGGGTGTCGCTTAGCCATTTTTCTACACGAATAAAGTTCTCAACATATTCCTTGTTGTGTATGTTCTTGAAAAACTGGTTGTACTTCTCAAGGCCTTGTTCAAATGGCTTTAGAATGGAAAATACGTAGTACATGAATTCTGGAGGCACATTTCCAACAACATCGGCCATCATATCGACATCGATGTGCTTTGCAAGGTTTGCCACAACAGTGCTATCTTTGCTTCCATCTATTACAGGTGCAGTAAGAACAAGATTTCTTATCTTTTTTGGATGCAGTGCAGTGTAAACGGTAGCAAGTGTACCGCCTGTACAATATCCTTGCAGCGATACATTATCAACTGAAGACTCGTTCAAAATAAAATCAATGCAATCATCCATGTAATAGTTTACGTAATCATCAAATCCGAGATACCTATCCATCTTGGTTGGAGTTCCCCAATCTATCAAGTACACATCAAGGCCTTGCTCCAACATGTTTCTAACCCAGCTTTTTTGCGGATGTATATCCAGTATATGATACCTGTTTATCAGAGCATATGTAATTAGCAACGGTGTCTTGACTTGTTTTTGTACATCAGAGTTAAAGTGAAGCAGTCGCATCTTTCCCTCAGAGTAAACCACGTCATATGGAGTCATCTCCATGCTTATCTCGTCAGGTGCGGCAACAAGTTTTGGTGCTTCCAGTATGTTTTTGTTCATCTGAAGAAATTCTTCCAATAACTTTGGATCTATCTTGAGCTCACTTGTCATGTCGGTTTCCTCCAGTATTGTCTATTTTTTCTAGTTTGGCAACTCTTTTTCGCAACAAGTGTAATTCTTTGTACAGCTCGTCAACTTCATTCTTGGTTGGCAGGCTGGCTGTCTCTAACATGAGGGATACGATGTTATTCCAGCGCTTTGCAAGCTCAAGCTCGCTTGAAACCATTTTCCCAAAGTTTTCTGCAAATTCAGAAGAATCAAAGAGTCGGGTAAAATAATTTTCAAAAATATCTATCCAAATACGCTTTGTCGAGTCAACATGCTCAACATCTGTTGGAATCTCTGGTACTTTTTTTGAAAACTGTTTTTGCGCCTCGTTCCATGTATCTGTAAGCTGTTTATAATATTCTAAAAGTCTAGCATTGAATTCTGTCAGTTCTTGGTTTATCTCTATCATTTCCGTGTTCACTTTTTTGGCATTGACACCTAGTTTTCTGAATGGTCCTGTGGACATGAGGGATTGCGGCCTGCTTGACATAAGTGAAAGCAAGTCTGTCCAAAATAGAGATACGTGTTTATAGTATTCTTGGGATTTTTTGAAATTTTCCGTAGAACTCATTTTAGTATGTTATGATAGTATCTACAGCTTATAGAGATTACGACAGGGTTTTGTCTCAAGCTTAAAACGCCTCATCAATAAATGAGAATTACATGAGACAGATGACAGCACCATTACAAGTTTTATTTTATGCTTACAAATCATTAAAAGAAACCTTGTATCTATTATATCGATTATGGCACAAAAGAAGAGCCTGGAAAAAACAGAAACCCTGCAAGACGAACCAACCATATCGATATGTGACGTTATGCACACTAATGCTAACAGCGTAATTGAAAAAATGGAATCACTCTTGCCTGCAAACATGGAGATGTATTCTGATTTTTACACAGAATGGTTGCATTCACTACAAGATCTTTTTGGAGCATGTAATATTGCCGAAAATGAAATCTTATCAAACATGTGGATAGACCAAAAGGCATTACAGTCCTTTGAGACATATTTCAAAATGTCCACCAAGGCAGCAATAACCCAGATAGAAATGGCAAATCGCATACAACAAACGTACATGCAGGCTCAGATATCATCAATGAAGACGCTAGACATGTACATACATCTGATGCTTGGCCATTATTCAAAAATGCTTTCAGGCTCGCTTGAGTTTATCAATAGATCTAGAACATAGATTCATTTCCACTAGTCAACATGAGATTGCACAATAACCAAATGAAATAACGACAAAAACTTATCTCGCAATCCGTCCCATCCAACTCAGACATGCAAGAAAATTATGTCACTATAAATGGAAACAAAATACGCTATCTCGAGGAAGGAAACTCTGATAACGCCATCGTTTTGCTCCATGGTCTTGGCGGAATGGCAGAAAGATGGCTTACCGTATTTCCATTCTTGAGTAAAAAATATCACTTAATTGCACCAGACTTGATAGGATACGGCAAAAGCGACAAGCCGCAGATTGATTACACTACAGAACTTTTCAGAAAAACCATGCTAGAATTTTTAGAAACATTATCATTGCAAAATGTCTTTATGATTGGCACATCCCTTGGTGGCGAGATCGTGGCAGAATGTGCGTCCACTCAG
>DATFDB010000110.1:0-2032 GCA_035252445.1 Nitrosotalea sp.
TTACTTCATCGTTGAATTCTGATACTACAATTGCTATGTTCAAAATCAATGCTCCTTTGCGTATTCCACAAGCTTGCTGCCATCAAAATATGGTATGGCATTTTGCTTTGCGTATTCTTTTGCCTTTTCAGAAGAAAGTGCGCCGTATGTCTCAGAGTCTAGCATTTCACAAATTACAGTCACAGGGGATAAACCTGCAAGGGTGGCCAGATAAACTGACATCTCCGTATGTCCTAGTCTGTTTGATAGCAATCCTTCTGATGCAATTAAAACCGGCACGTGGCCTGGCGTTTTAAAACTTGAATTGAATGCTTGTTTTTTGTTTTTGTCTTGGCTTTTGTATAGTTGTGCCATCTCTGACATTGTCAATGCTCTATCCCTGTCTGTGACTCCAGTGTATGTATTTTTATGATTAATTGAAATTGAAAATGACGGTCTGTCTCCATATGGCGCTTTTCCAATAATCATATTTTTAGAATCAGTATCAACACTTTGCGAACTTGAAAGTATGTCATGCATATAGCTTAGACCCAAGTTTTTTGCAAAAGCATGGTTTACGGACAAACATATGAGTCCGCCTGCATCTTGTCTCATCCTGGCAATGTGTTCGGGAGTGATAAAATCGGCTGCAACCACCATATCTACTTCATTTTCTCGTGTGTTTCCATCGTGAAGCAGTACAAAATCCCCTCTTTTCAGTGAGGCTAGTGCTTCTTCTAAGGACATAAATGATCAGCTTGAAATTATGATTATAAATCTTACTACAAAAATGGTTATTACCACAAAAGTAGTAAGGAACTAGCCTTCAGATAAAATATACTTTCCAAGCACGTCAGTTTCAATATTAACTTTGTCACCAATTTTTTTCAATCCAAGATTTGTTACTTGCATTGTATGCGGAATTATAGAAACTGAAAATTTGTTTTTTATTTTATCAACAACTGTCAAGCTAATTCCATCAACTGTTATAGATCCTTTTTCAGCAACATACTTTGCCAGTTTTTTTGACAATTCTATCCATATCTGTATCTGGCTAGGTTGTTTGTTTATTTTCAAAATTGTTCCGGACCCATCAACATGCCCTAGTACAAAATGTCCTTCAAGTCTATCTCCAACCTTGAGACTTCGCTCAATGTTTACTTTATCTCCACTTTCTAGTCGGCCAAGATTAGTTTTCTTTATTGTCTCTCCAACCATTTCAAATTCAGCAATGCCTTTTGTAATGTTTATTGCTGTAAGACACACGCCGTTTATCGCAACACTATCTCCTACTCGAAGTCCTTTTGCCATCTTGCCAAGATTTATCTTCATTCTAGCTTCGCTACGAGTCTTTGTGTTTTTATCAAATTTTTCAATTCTTCCTAGTCCTTCGATAATTCCTGTGAACATCAAGCGTCATGATTTTATGGATTAATCATGATTTATGTTCATCGAAATCTTGTGATGAATTGAACTATGTGGAGCTGATAGATGCAAGCAGGGCTTTTGCTCTCTTAAAATGTACTTCATCTATCATCTTGCCTTCCACCTTTGTTGCTCCTGTCTTCTTTTGCTTTGCTTCCTTGTACGCATTGATTACCTTTTTTGCCCATTCAATCTCCTGATTTGTAGGATGGAATACTCTATGGGTAGTCTGAATCTGGTTTGGATGAATGATGGTCTTTCCTGCATATCCCAGGCTCTTTGCAGTCATACAGTCTTTTTCAAGTCCTGCCTCGTCATTTAGGTCCTGCCAAATTGCATCTAGCGCGTATTTACCAGCAGCTTTTGCATCAATTGGGATCTTGGCTCTTGCGTATCTTGCGCCCTCTGCTTCTTTTGTATACTCTACCCCCAAGTCATTGAGCAAATCAAAGACTCCAAACACTAGTGCAGATATGCGCTTGCTTGAAGATGCAATATGATATGAATTCACCACTCCTTCAGAGGACTCGATTGATGCCATAAGTTCTATTGGCTTTAATTTTCGCTTCTTTTCCAGACTTGCTAGTGCCTTTTCTATTTTTTTTATTTCATTTACATTATTGACTTT
>DATFDB010000111.1:0-6779 GCA_035252445.1 Nitrosotalea sp.
TGTGAAAAACATGTTGAATGCAGCCCATATCACTCCAGCACCGATTACTCCTTCAATTGTAGATACATAATCAAGAAACTTTGGTTTGCCGTTTGATGCGTCTTGGATATAGCTTACAATTATTCTTACGATGTTATGCAATCCAACATACAGTACAAGTCGCAGACCGATAACGGCTAACAACGGCGGCACAAGAATTGTCAGCGAAGGAATCATTGGAACAACATGGTTTACTGCATATGCAGGATCAGAGGGCGGTGTAGTAAACGGAAGAGAAAAGATATTCCAAATGCTGTTTACTCCCAGATCGTTTCCTTGCAAAAGGTAAATGACTGCAAATCCAAAAATGAGATTAGTAAAGAATGCCCCAAAGAGCAAGACCTTTGTTATCTGCCAAATTACAAAGTTTGGAATGCTTAGTTTGTAGTCTTTGAAATTAGGAATTCCTTCTGTGGCACCATAGCTTCCTTTTTTGAGAAATGACAGTACAACATATAGCGAGTACCAAGAGATTGACGACCTATTCTTGATGTTTACTCTGATTAGTGCAATGGATGACAAAACAAGTGCAGATACCAACGAGAAATAGAGAGGCTTTGTAAAGAGTGTCCCAAATTCTTGGAAATTCATATACAAGATGACTGCTTGGTTACTACCCATCACAAAGATCACAATTGCAATTATGGCAGCTATTCCTATCTTGACGTACCTGCTTGCGTCACGCGGCGGTGGATTGGCTTGTGTCGATGAGCTGTACAAAATCACGTTACCTTCCTATTTGTCAAATTAATGTCTACCTACTTTTCAGTTTCTTTGCAACTATTAATAAGTCAAGAGAAGTTTTTCTCAAACGGAACTAGCTAGTCCTTTGCATATCATGTATACAGCTGCGTATTTCGGCACAGATTTTCTCTCATTTGCATATGGACCATATTTTTTGTTCCTCAGCTTGATCTGAACAGGGCAGTTTGCAATCACATCCACTGTTTCCTCGCCAAGCAAGCATGCATCCAAAAAGGGATCAAACTCATCAAGGTTCTCACACTTGGTTTTGGCAAGGCCGCTCTTGCTGTTAATCGAGCCCTCAAGCCTAAAGATTCTGTGAATGTCCATTGTTACCTTGGGGTCTACTCTTGCGCCTATTGTTTGCCGCATGCTGTCAAGCTTTGCCTGAAATGCAGTATATCCATCCAAAATTATTTGCCGCGATATTTTTGGCATCTTTGTCTTTGAGCCAAATAGACTAGCTGCAACTCGGCCTCTCCATCCAAGCTCCCCCATCTCAGGGAGTGTTGACTTGAAGTTGTTTTGTTTTCTGATACCAAAGGTTTCCGGAATGGCACCGTTGAACATGATATAGTCCACAAGATCAGCTCTTTCCTGTGAGCCTAACATCTCATAATTTTTGTTTGTTACTCGTATGTGGAATCCCTCGTTTCCTGAAAAATAAACCTCGACTGAATCTTTTATCCCAAAGTCTTCATCAAGTATGCGCACAAGTTTTTTGACTTCTTTTTTAGATTCATCTATGCAATTTTTACATGCTACTGACACAACTTCAGATTTTGTAGAACCACATTTTGTGCATGCAATTTGTTTTCCCGGGTTGGCACTGTGACACTCTGTACATATGGATATAGAATGATCATTTCTGCACGGCAGCGCCAAGTCTTTTGCATCAATATCAAATATAAGGTCTGCCCCCTGCCAGTCTTTTTCAGACATTGGCATGTTTGGAAAAGAATAGTATGCATTTGAGCAGTATACATCAGATGGGGTTTCCTTCATCAAAAGCAGGTGGAGTTCCTTGCTGTCCTTTATTGCAATATGCCTTATCATCCCTCCATTAATTTTCTGATATCCAAACTCCCTTTGTGTTATGTTCTGCGGTATGTGTACCAGATCAAAGTGATTAAAGTAATACTCTTTGATTGCGCCCTCTACAAGTGGCAAGTCTTTCTCAAGCATTTGCTCTTCCTCTTTTTTTGCCAAATTGAATTGGATTTATTATTCCGTCACAATCGGGAATTGCAAAGCACAAGTTTTCGCTGCGTAGCTTGTCGCAAGACGGACACTGATATTTTGTTCCCTTGCCTGAAGCTCCCGAGATGTGTTCCAATTGGTATCGAGTAACACGCTCGTTATAGTCTGGGGCATTTTTAAAAAGGGGAGCTATCTGGTCGGTTGTCTGCCCCCTTGCAAGAAGATATGTTGCAAGCAAAAATCTCCCAGAGTGCGGCAGGTTCTCTCCCTTCTCTAGTACATCGATTGCATGTTTTACACATGGTGGATAGTCAGAGGATACCACAACTGCGTCTGCAAATTTGCTTGCCAGGGAGACCAAGTCTTGTACACGCGCCTTGAATGTATCTGGAATTGATGGCAATGTTATAGACTGGATTTTCGAGTTGATGTATTGTCCAAGTTCGGTGCGTATGAGCCTGACAGTCTCGTGTGCTGTCAAATGCACAAATCCATTTGCAACCCTTCTGTTGACAAGCTTCCATTCTTTTTCATGAAAATGTACTGCTCTTTGCAAATAGTTTGATACGCTTAGCATAAAGTCGTCGCTTTCTACTGCAACCTGAACTGAAAATAATTCTTGGATAATTTTTAACGGAAAGTCGCTGTCATATTTTTGTCTGAGATCATGCTCTAGATATTTTTCAGCCCGGCGTGCTTCAGAGAGCGAAAACCTCCTAGTCAGGGTGTTTATTCCAGTTGCCTTGAGCAAAATTACTGCTACAATAAATGAAAGTATCTCCATGTCCATGTCAAGCTCTTTGAGCTGTTCCATGTCAGAGCCATAGATCTGGCCCGATGAGGCTACGACAATTCTGCCATATGCCTTTTCCACCAGCGGCTCCCAGTCAGGATGGCCAAGTTGTTCCAGATTAAATCCCTTGTCGCGCAGATATTCTCCTGCCTCGGCAAGAAATGGATATTTGGCAAGGTCACGAATGCCTGGTTGTAACACATTTCTTTTCATTTTGCAGGGCATAAAAATTTGATTGTGTTTTGATCCAGTTACAAAATGTTTGCCGCACCAAAATACGCATACGAGTTTAAATTATCCTCAAATAAACTACTGACATGCAGGTTGGAATGCATGTATCCATCTCTGGTTCTATCGATCGTGCAGTTGATAACGCAGTAGCAATGGGCTGTACTGCATTCCAGATATTCACTCGCAATCCCAGAGGCTGGGCTGCAAAGGCGCTTGCCGCAAATGATGTTAAAAATTTCAGGGAGAAACTTGCAGCATCCAAGATAGACAGATTTGCCACTGCTGCACATATGCCGTATTTGCCAAATCTCTCCTCTCCAGAAGATGACCCTTTTGCAAGATCCGTAAGCTCTTTGATAGATGAAATAAAACGATGCAGCAAACTTGGAGTGCCATATATTGTTGCACACCTTGGGAGCCACAAAGGTACAGGTGACAAGAAAGGAATTGAAAAGCTGGTCAAGGCATTTACAAAAGCAGCTGAAAGCACTGAAAGTGATGTGACAATTTTACTTGAAAATACAGCAGGCCAGAAAAATAGTGTTGGCTCGGATTTTGATCAACTTGGTTTGATATTTGAACAATTAAAGCCTGCAAAGCGTTTTGGAATCTGTCTTGATACGTGTCATGCATTTGCATCAGGATATGACATGCGAACAGAAAAAACCGCATCAGATACACTTGACAAGTTTCATAAAGCAATTGGGTTTGAGAACCTAAAGATTTTGCACCTCAATGACTCCAAAGGAGAAATTGGATGCAACATAGACAGGCACGAGCACATTGGCCTTGGACACATAGGGGAGAAGGGACTTGGTCATGTCATACATGTAATAAATTCAAAAAAGATTCCAATGATTTTAGAAACTCCCATCGATGAGAGGCGGGATGATCTTGGGAACCTTAAAAAAGTTCAGGAACTGGCTTGATCTAGTGTTGTGTGATGATTAAATGAATTATGAACAAATAATGCAGCTAGCACTTGAAAGGGGATTTTACTTTCCAAGCTGTGAGATTTACTCTGATGCTCCTGCAGGGTTTTGGGAGTATGGACCTTCTGGTGTAAGCCTGAAAAATAAATTCATAGAACTGTGGAGAAGGGAGCTTGTAAGGCGGGACAGGATGTGGGAGATTGATGGCTCGCAGATAATGTCCAAGTCAGTATTTCTCGCGTCAGGCCACCTCTCAAGCTTTGCAGATCCTGTAATAACATGTCAAAAGTGTAAGTCAATCTTTAGGGCAGACAAGCTAATTGCAGAGGTTTCTTCTGTTGTAGTGCCTGAGAGTGCTGACCTTGACCAATTCGATAAGGTAATATCAGAGAAGGCAATCAAATGCCCAAAATGCAAAGGAAGTTTTGACAACGCAAAAAAATTCAACATGATGTTTCGTGTAGGAATTGGTCCGCAAGACGAGCCGGCGTATCTGAGGCCTGAGACATGTCAATCTATTTTTGTTGATTTTCCAAGGCTCTACAAGACAATGCGTGGCAGGCTTCCCATCGGCGTTGCCCAGATAGGAAAGAGTTTTAGAAACGAGATCTCGCCTCGCCAGAGCCTTTTGCGCCTAAGAGAGTTTTACCAAGCAGAGATTGAAGTGTTTTGCAATCCAGGCAGACTTGATGACATTGAGAGGTTTTCCGATGTTGAAAATACAGTGCTTCACATAATGGTTGACGATAATACCATCAAACCCATGACATGCAAAGAGGCCTATGAAACCAAGATAGTTCCAAACAAGCTTGTTGCATATTACCTTGCATTGCTTGTAGAATTTTACCAAAAAACTGGAATTGACACAAGCAAAAGCAGATTTAGAAAACTAGGCGAGAAGGAAAAGGCATTCTATGCTACTGTAGCGTTTGACTTTGAGGTAGAGACTACGACCGGATGGCTTGAACTTGTTGCATGCAACTATAGGTCTGAATATGACTTGACAAGCCATGGCAACGTAAGCAAGGAAAAGTTTGAGGTTCTCGATGACAATGTCAAAGTTTTGCCACATGTATTTGAGCTCTCCATGGGAATAGACAGAAGCCTGTATACAATATTGGAGCACAGCTTCAAAGAAGACAAGGAAAACGATAGGGTTGTTCTATCTCTCAAGCCATACCTTGCTCCAGTGCACGTGGGAGTGCTCTCACTTGTTAAAAAAGACGGTCTTGCAGAGAAAACAGAGGAGATCTTCTCCAGTATCAAAACAAGATATGATGCATTTTTGGACCATTCCGGAGCAATAGGTCGGCGATACAGACGGCTTGACGAAGTGGGTGCACCTTTTGCTATAACGATTGATCACCAGACTCTACAAGACGATACAGTAACAATCAGGATGCGCGACTCGATGAGCCAAGAAAGAATAAAGGTATCAGACCTTGACTTGCATCTTGTAAAGGCAGTAGCTTTTCCTTAAAATATTTTCAGATTACTGAGAATCCAATGTTACAACAGAATTTTCCGCACTAGTGTATTTTATCTTCATAAAGACATCGTTTGCTGCCTGGGCTTGCGGCAAGAGACTGCTCTGTGAGTCAATTCCTACTTTCCATTGTCCAATTATTGGGTCTACAGATGTAATAGAGAATCTCTCAAGCAGGTTGTCTGGGCCGGAATATCTTACTAGATAAGTCTGGTCTCCTATTGTGACAATCTTAAAGGCGCCTCGCAATCCAAACGTAGACTGGGTTACAAGACAGTCACTTGCTCCTCCTATGACACATGTACCGTCTGGTGCTGTCACATGATACCTCATGGTGCCTTCGTTCTTAAACGAGGAGTACAACACTGCTGGTTTTGCCACAGTATTGTTGTTCTCCTGTAACATCTCAATGTCAATTGGTGTTGAGATTGTTATGGTCTTGATTGACTGGAATGAAGTTATAGGCGAGGTTTCAGTGGTAAATGACTGACCGTAGAAGTTGGCTATTGCATTGACTTGGTAATCTTTTATTGTTCCACCAGATGGAACTTGCCATAGCATGCTCACTGGTGTCTGGCCAGTAGCAAATAGTTGCGGAGGCGATGTATATGATATCTTTCCATCAACTACCAAAGATATAGAACCATAAACTGGCCCTGTGGAATTGTTAGTAAAGTATGCAGTTGCATATTCCATGGTTCCTGCTGCCCTTGTTGATGTTATATCCATTGTAAGGTTGCCCAAAACAGGATAGGATGGCTTGACTGCAACAGTATACTTGTCAGAGTCGGTTGTCTTTTCTGCGGTATTATGAATGTCTACCCAGTATGTTGTTGCGGGAGAGGCCAGCATTTCCTGAGGTATTGTTCCAATTACAGTATACGTAGTGTTTGAGATCAAAAGTGGTGCCACTGTCATGGTTGCAGAATTGTAGACGTTGCCTGGCTGTCCTGAATTCATGAATCTAATCTCCGCCTTGTCTAGTGGTGTTGGACTTGACACAATAGCAGACACTGTCACTGATTGTGAGCCTACAAATTTGTTTCCAGATATGATAGTGCCGTTGCCTGATTCTAGCTTGACATCAAATATTTTTGGTGCAGATTCATCTAGGTTGCTTGGTGCTACCTGTTGTCCATTTTCAAAGTTTATTGATTCTTGGCATCCTGTGATATCGACTGTTTGTCCTACAGAGTTTACGTTATTGCCTACGGCTTGTAATGCAACTACCTCAAATGATTGCTCTTTTGGATTTATTGGTGCTTCGTAAACTATTTTTTGGATGGTCGAGTTTACATTGTCTTGAGCAAACGGCTGTTCCTTTGCAAGCTGTGTCTGGACCACTCCACTAAGC
>DATFDB010000112.1:0-7440 GCA_035252445.1 Nitrosotalea sp.
TCTCGCTAAGCGAGCCGCTCAAGGTAGAGATGAGCCTCAAGGACATCTATGTTGGTGCAAAGGAGATTACGCTTGAGACAAGGGTGATGAACGTCTATCCCGCAAGACAGTTCTCAAGAAAGGACGGCTCCCAGTTTATGCTGCGTAACATGACAGTATATGACGGAGACCAGAGGGCCAAGGTAAAGCTCTGGGACGAAAAGGCAAACCTCCCTGGCATTGAAAACCTCAAGCCAGGGGATCTTGTAAAGATAATCAAGGCATATGTAAAATCAGACCTCAAGGGAAACCCAATAATCAATGTCGGCTCTGGTTCAAGTGTAGAGCCAAACCTAACTGAAAGCAAGATACCAAGCCTTGATGACATAACAGATGACGTATCAAACATAAAGGAGAACCAACAAAACTTGGTCGTCTCAGGAATTTTGGACGGAAACATCCGAACTACAGAGTTTACAAATTTCAAGGGAGAGCAAAGCAAGGCATTGCAGCTAAGGCTCAAAGGAAATGACGGTGCCATTATTCGAGCAGTTCTCTGGAACAAGGATGAGAGTTCCATTCCAAAGGTAGTAAACCCAGGCGCAAAGGCAAGACTGATTGGTGTCAACACAAAGATAGGCCAGATGGGTCTTGAGCTACACGGAGATGAGGGGACAGTGCTTGAGATAGAGGGAGGAAAAGAGATCACGCCAGTTGTTGCAAGAATTCTTTCTGCAACAAAGACAGATTATGGTAGCAGGCTGCTTGTTGCTGCACTTGAAGATAAAATTGTAAACATTGCAGACGCATCTTCTGTTACTGCAGACCTCAAGTCAGGCGATGTCATAGAGTTTTTGCCGTCAAAGATGTATGGCAATTCAATTACAATTGAGCAGGATTCAAATCTACAAAAAATTGACAAGCAAAATATTCCAACGCTTGCAGAATCCAGAACAAAGATAAGGGATGTCAAGCCGTCTGACAAGATCTATTGCATCGAAGCTATCATACTCAAGGCTCCACAAAAACGCGAGATACAAACAAAGACAGGAGAATCAGTCTCTCTTTCAGAAACTTTTATCGAAGATGATACGGGCCAGATATGGCTCAAGGGCTGGCGGGCTCAGGCAAGGCTTCTTGAGCAGTTCACTCAAGGCGAGATAATCAGCATTACAGGAGTTACTGCAAAGCCTGGTCTTGAGGGAAGAACAGAGGCATTCCTTACAGCATATTCGGTTGTTACAAGAAAGAACTAGTAATTTACACTCCTCGAGGGAGAATTAGCCAAATGGTTCAATTCCCTTACTATTATAGCGCAGATTTGAGCGTAGCCTGAAGAGCTGCAATTTCAGATTTGGTGAGATTAGCGATAATTTGTTCTATCTCAAGCACAAAATTCTTGGTATCAGTAATCACCTTATTTTGATTAATTTGGGTAGTCCTAGTATAATACTGCGCATCTATACGATCGTTTTTAGATTGTTCTAGATCATGTATCAATTCAGGTGCAATTTTACCTAAGAATAGATATTTGAATAGAGCTATTGTACAATCATGTATCTCGCATTTTATTCCTATACGTGAGAATAGTGCATATACCGCATCATATCTTGCATAATAGCTTGCTGCTACTGCCCAATCATTGATTCCTGCTTTAGCATTCACTTCCATCGACTTTATGGCATTTTTTGATTTCTGCAAGTAGGCTTTTTGTAGTGTAATTGATCCTGCAATTATTTTAATTCCATTTTTTTGTTTTGCACACCACTTGAGATATTTTTTATTTGGATTCATAATATCGCCATAGGATATCACAAAATTTGTCTGCTCCCTTAAGTACTATATGGTTAGAAACAACTTCGTTTATCAAGGGATCTTTATCCTTCAAACCGCTTGGAAATTTGCTGGGATCTGCAAATTTGATATTGATATCATGACCAACAAGCTCTCCTATTTCAAGAACCGTCTTGTTGATTCTTCTTTGCCCCATAACAAATAGATCTATATCACTTTCTTTAGTATATCCTCCCTTTACAAAACTACCAAAAAGGACAATCGGTCCATCTATTTGAGAGTCTAATTCTGTCATTACTTTTTTTATCACAAAATTCTTTTGCAGATATCTTATTGCAGTAAAAATTTCTGCCATAGTTAGATAATATTTGGCAATGATATTATCTAGATTCATAGCGTATTCCTTGTTTTTACCTTTAATTTCACTTGTGAGAATATTCATTTCCTCCAATTTGTTGAGTTGTGGATAAGTGGTATTCACGTCTGTCTTTGTTTTTCTTGCTATTTCTCTCAAATGAAGCGTTTTTTTATAATTATCATTATAGAGAGCTAGAATTCTCAAAGTGGTTTGTGTAATGTTGGTTTTTTCCAACATATGTTGGATTAACCCAACAGTCCACTTAAAGTTACTGTTTTTGACTAGCCAAGGTAGTTTGTCCTATGTTTAAGACATATGTCTTATTTTTAGGACATTGAGAATTTGAAATAATTAAACTGCTAAAACCTTGAGGGAAGAACTGAAGCATTCCTTACAGCATATTTCGTTGTTACAAAAAAGAACTAGCCATTCTTGCAGTTGATAATGGACGCATTGGTTAAAAGCGGTTCATCATGTATCACCAATGGTTTAGAAAATGGAAGAGTCGTCTGTTACCAACTTTATTCTTCTTGCAGCCCATCTTCTAGTGGGCTTTATTCTAGTGTTCTTTGCAGCCAAGGCATTTAAGAAAACCAAGTATCCCCCAATGGTACTTTTAGCCGTGGGTTTTACGCTTTTGGTGCTAGGTGAGACCGTAGTGGAGTATGGTTTTGCCTTTCTTGAAAATGAAGGCATACAAAAAATCATTGAAGAAGGGTTTGAGATAGCAGGATTCATCGTACTTATCATAGCTGTCAAGAAAAGCTGAAAAAATGGCAAACGACGACGAGATCCTAGCAGTTCTTGCAGACGAGTACAGCAGAAAGATACTGTCAGTGCTATCAAAAAACGAGATGAATGCACAGCAAATATCAGATGCCCTTGGAATTCCAACATCAACCACATACAGAAAGATAAAAAATCTCGAAACCCTAGAATTTGTAAAAAAGACCAAGGTTATTCGCACACTTGAGGGGCTTGACGAGTCTTATTACAAGAGCCTGGTTGCAGGAATAGATGTTACATTCAAGGACGGCCAAGTCTCGTGCAAAATAGAAAGGTTCACGATGGACAAGAAGATACAAAGGCTTTGGGAAAAGTTTTCAGAAAAATAGCTCTACATAGGTATTGCTACTTTTGCCCTGTTCCAGTTTCGCAAAAGCAACAATGATACCACTACTATTCCTCCCTGGCTTATCTTGCACAAGATGTCTATTGCACCTACATCTTCCTGTATTCCAACTACAGGAAGGCTGACAGTTCTTGAGATTACATAGAGACCAATCAATGCAACTGAGATGAGGCTTGCAATTACATACGGCGCTCGGCTATGAAGTTTATTTTTTATCATCCATACTCCAATTGGCAAGTATGATATTGCTGCAGTTGTAAAGAGCATCGTTTGAATCTGGCTTGCAGCATCACTTGACTCTTGCATCTGTGAATAGGCAGTGACAAAATAGATCCCGCTGTTTGCAAGTACAAGCACTGTTGCAATCAAGATAAACTGCTGCACAGATCTTTTCATGGTTTTAGTTATGCAACTGTACTTAATTGCCTAGTGCCCGTTCTCATCGATAGAAATGGCAACCATCTTGATATAGAAAATTAGTCCCAAAATCCCCTAGTGGTTACATACTGCCTTTCTGCCTCGTAAATCTGCCGATACATCTCTTCTTCTCCCACCATGTTTCGCAGTATTCTTGCACCAGTGTCTGCCCCAACCCCATATCCCGACAAGACAACTAGTGCAGTTGGGCCAAAGTTTTCCAAAAGAGATGACACTTTCCATGCACGGTTGAACTTGTGGTTCTCGTCTGCAGTAATTTTTTTCCCTGCAATTTTTTTCTGCACTGTCTTTGATATGTCATAGTCAGAATAGAATGTAGCAGTAACCTGCCTTGACTTGCAGTGCGGGCATGCAAGTGCATTTTTTACTTCATGAGTCTCCACTACTTTTTCCCACTTGCCACAACGCATGCACACAAGCCTGTGCTTTGTCTTTGCAAGGCGCGCCTTTACTAGATCAAGCACCCCCTTGTCCAGGTTTGCCGGAGACGAATAGTATTTTGTGGTATGGTCAAGTATTGGCTCGGCAAGCCTTGAAAACCCATCCACCTCAAACCACTGCAATGAAATTGTCCCGTCTTGAATCTTTTCAAGAACAGTTGCAGTGCCCTCAAGGTCATACTTGTCATGGAAAAGTTCCCGCAGCGCCTCTTGTGCAAGTGCAGTCTTTGAATATCGGTCATAGAGAAACCTCGCAGATTTTCTGTCGTACACTGCCTCTCTTCCTACGATCCCAAATTTTTTTGCAACACACCATGTCCTCCAGTTTACATTGTGCGTCCCAGAAAGGGATGCCTTTACAATAGATTCCAAGTCATACTTGTCGTTTAGTACAGATATTACAGATTCCTTGCCCACTCTGCCATTGGATGATATCATTATTCGATACGCATCTGATCTCGAGTCAACAAGATATCCACTTTTTGCAGAAAGCATTGCAGAAAGCAGAGTCGAGAGTGTGGCATTGATTCTAGTACCAAAGCATGCATGGATTACAACGTTGTTTCTTGCACGCTGTGATTCCACAACAATTGTCTTTTCATCTGGAATTACGCCTGTAGTTAGGTTCTCAATTATTTTGTTTGATAGGGTTGCACGTTTTGTCTTTGTTCTAAACAGGCCAACCTTTCTTGCAGTGGTATAGTCAACTGGAATGTTCTCTCCCTCCCAATACGGAACATTAATTCCAGCAGACTGGACAGGCTCGACATTAATCTTAAGTGAGCTGTCGTCTACGTTGAGAATTCTCCACTGCATCCCGCGCAAGACAAAGACATTTCCAGGGTCCCCATAATCTCCCACAAACCTCTGGTCAAGGCTCCCGATTATCTTCTTGGATGCAGTGTCAAAGACCTTGAACTTTAAGATGTCAGGAATTGTTGAAAGGTTTTCAAAATAGTACCTAAACGAGCGACCCCTTTTCTTGAATACCATCTCGTCCTTGTCGAAAAAAACTATAGAGCCGTTGTGAAGTATCTCAAGTACGCCAAAGAGTTCCTCAAGTGTTGTCTTTCGAAATGGATATGCCTGATTTATCATCTTTAGCGCAAACTCTACTGGAACAGTGCCAAGCTGCATTGTCAACCCAACCAAGTGGTGCGCCAAAACATCCAGTGCGCCGTCGTGAACTATTTGGTCCTCAATTGACTTTTCTCTCACTCTCTCAAGTATCGCGTGTGCCTCAAACTCGTCATCTGCATTATTTGTCACAATCAATCCCTTTGCAGACGAGCCTCTCGAGTGCTTGCTTCGACCTATTCTTTGCACAAGTTTTGAGACTTGTCTTGGGGAGCCATAGTGTATTACAAGTTCGACAGACCCAATGTCAAGGCCAAGCTCAAGCGATGAAGTGCATACAACAATTCCAGGCTTGCCTGACCGCAATGTCTCTTCTGTCTCTTCACGCACTTGTTGCGATAGCGAGCCGTGGTGCATCTCTATTTGCAGCCCTGATCTTTCCTTTAGAAGAGATGCCAGGTATTCCGACTCGCCTCGAGTATTTGTAAACAAGAGTACAGGCGAGCTTGGATAGTTCTTTGAAACATATTCTGTTATGTGATCAACCACGTCGGTTATGGTGCCATCGATATACTTGACCTCAACATCGTATTTTCTAATGGAATGGTCCTCGATTATCTTGCACTTTCTTTTTGTCCCTACAACAAACTTGGCAGCTTCAGACGTGTTTCCTACTGTTGCAGAAAGCCCAATCCTTGTTACTTGAAATTTTGTGTTTGCCTGAAGGCGCTCAAGGCTTAGCGATAGCTGAGCCCCACGCTCGTTTCCCAAGAGCTCATGCACCTCGTCAATTACAATCCATTCAAGCTCATCGAGTGCTTTTAGCATCCCTGCCTGTGTCAGCAAAATTATGATGGTCTCAGGTGTTGTAATCAGTATGTCAGGAGGCTCTGCCGCAATTTTTTTTCGAATGGTTTGTGACGTGTCTCCATGTCGAATCTGAATTGACAGCCCCTCATTTTCTGCATACTTGATAATTCTTCGAAATACATCTCGGTTGAGTGCTCGCAGTGGAGTTACGTAGAGAGCCTTAATCTTTCCCTGTTTTTTTGATTTGGCAATTCTATCAAAGATTGGCACAACAGCAGTCTCAGTCTTGCCTGAACCAGTTGGCGCGATAACAAGAGAGTCTATCTTTTGATGTATTACAGGAACAGCCTTTTTCTGGATCTCAGTTAGGTGTTCAAAACCAAGATGAAGAAACTTGCTCTCCAGATCATTCGGTAGATGACGTAGATGACTCTTCTGCAGATTGTCTTGTTCTAGATCGCTCGTATACCATTGCACCAACTATGCCAGCACCAAATAAAATAACTGTAATAATCGGTATCTGATCAAAAATTCCTGCCATAAGTGACCTTACAACCACAGTGATAAATAGCTTAAGTTATCTCATCAAGTCCCTGAGGTGTTATTTTATATGCAATCTCTTTTTTTGCACCAAAGCAAGGCAGTACCTGTGCAAGAAACTTATTGCCCTCCTTTGACAGCCGAATCTTTTTGTGGGTAAAAATGCTAATTGATTTTTCAAGATTCTCGTGATACCCCTCTTCATCCCCCCTTACTACATTGGTTACCACAACCGGAATCTTGTTCTGTATGCACAAAAGGCAGAGCGAGTGCATGTACTGCATGAATTTTATGTGTTTTTCAAGTGCGTTTGATTCTTTTGAATACTCGAACGAAAAAAGATCCGTGACAGTATCAATCACAACTAGTCCCGGCCGCATCTCGGATATTTTTTTAAGGTTATCAATTTGCTCGGAAATGTTTCTTACTCTTGAGATGATAATGTTGTCCAAAAGTTCTGGCCCAAGTTTCTTTGCTTGTAACATCTCAAGTATTCTTTCCGGTCGAAAGCTGCCGCTTGTGTCTTGGTAAATTATTTTTTCATTGATTGCATTGACACAAATTTGCATTGCAAGTTGTGTCTTTCCTATTCCACTGGGACCGAAGATGTCAGTGACGATACCTGCCGCTATTCCCCCACCTAACAGCTTGTCAAGTCCCGCCAATCCAGTTGAGATCAAATCATTTAACTAGAAAATACCGGAAATTAAATGGTTTAAGCAATGATCTGAAAGGCTTTTATTTACGAGTTCAAGCACTGGTGACAAGTGAATTAATGATTGTCGCAACAAGCTGGTAAACGACCTCTGACAACACTTCAAAAGGGAGTAAACAAAAAGGTTACAGTTCGACTGAAAAGCGATATAGAATAC
>DATFDB010000113.1:0-4778 GCA_035252445.1 Nitrosotalea sp.
AGATGTAGTGCAAGGAAATTTAAATGAAAACGAGATTTCTGCTTTTGTTACTGCACTAAGTATGCAGGGACTGGACCTGGATGAAGCAACCTCATTGGCTTTGTCCATGGTAGATACTGGAAAACAATTAGATCTTAGAAAAAAAACAATAGTTGACAAGCACAGCATTGGTGGAGTACCAGGGGACAAGACAACATTGCTAGTAGTTCCAATAATTGCTGCCATGGGTCTGACAATCCCAAAGGTCTCATCAAGGGCAATAACATCTGCAGGAGGTACAGCAGACAGGGCTGAAGCACTAATGCCTGTAGATCTTGAGATCTCAGAGATGGAGCGCGTAGTGCAAAAAAGCAATGGTTGCATAGTGTGGGGTGGATCATTGGATCTTGCTCCTGCTGATGACATTTTTGTTAGAAGCGAGTACTCGTTATAAATAGACCCACTGTTGCTGCCTTCTATCATGAGTAAGAAAAAGGCAGTCAATGCAACTCATCTTGTTATTGACATTCCAATAGGAAGAGGCTCAAAGATGCAGACAGTTGGCGAGTCTGACTTTTTGGCCAAGGAATTGATAGAGATTGGAAGAAGACTTGGGATACATACACAATGTGTATTGACTAATGGTGAAAAGCCAATAGGGTTTGCTTTAGGACCCTCGCTTGAGGCAAGAGAGGCCCTTTCTGTACTTATGAACAAAAAATCGGTGCCAGATTTGATAGACAAGGTTTGCCATATTGCAGGCAGCATAATTGAGATGGTTGGCAAAAAGAACGGTTACCGCCTGGCAAGAGATGTATTGCATAGCGGTAAAGCAGAACAAAAAATGAGAGAGATAATAGGCCTGCAAGGAGGAAACTCTAAAATAAAAATTGACGATTTTGAGATAGGCGAAGAAAAAATAGGAATCAAGGCAAAAAAATCTGGCCGAATATTATGGATGGATAACGTGTCATTAATCGAGATTGCTCGTGCAGCAGGAGCTCCAAAAGACAAGGGTGCTGGAATTCTTTTTAACAAAAAAGTTGGCGACAGTGTAAAGATTGGAGAACTTTTGTATACAATTTATGCTGAAAAATCAAGAAAACTTTCAAGGGCAACAGAGATTTTCTCAGAGGCAGAGCCATTTGGAATAGGAGAAAATTCAGAGATGTTCATACATAAGATAAAAGAATCTTCAATTATCAAAAGATCATTTATGATGGAAAGATAATTTGTCATGAAGACTCTAGGGCAAGTAACACGCGACATAAAAGAGTTCAAAGTTCAAGGAGCAAACCAAATTGCACTATATGGCCTGTCTTTTCTAAAAGAGATTGCACAAAAAGATGGGTTTGGGCAGAAATTCAGAACAGCATCTCGACGCTTGGAAAAAGCAAGGCCAACTGCAGTAGTTCTTCACAACTGCATGTATATGGTAAACAACAAACCTAGAATTTCTACAATTGACAACCTGATTGATACACTATACACTGTAGGAAAAAGAGAGTCTGCATACTCTTACAAAATAATAAAGAATGATTCTAAAATAATCACGTACTGCCATTCCGGCGAGGCAATGTCATTTATCAAACATGCCAAGACAACTCATGGAAAAAAGATTTCAGTGATAGCATGTAAGACAGAGCCTCTAGAGCAAGGCATCATTACAGCAAAAGAGCTCATCGAAAATAAAATACCTGTAACTCTCATAGATGACAACGCAATAGGTTTTTTCATAAAAGATATCAACATAGCAATTACAGGTGCAGATGCATTAAGAAGAGAAGGAGTGGTCAACAAGATAGGTACAAGCCTTCTGGCACAGGCAGCACATAACGCATCAAAGCCCTTCTATGTTGTGGCCAATTCCCTTAAGATAGACAGTAGAGAGAAATTTGAGATTGAGGAGAGACCTACAAGCGAGATCAAAAGAAAAATACGCAAAAGGCTTGAAAGAGGAATCAAGATACGAAACCCGGCCTTTGACATCACCCCATGGAAGTATGTCACTGGAATCATAAATGAGAATGGAATATTTACGAAAAAACAGATTGCGGGATTATTATGAATATTGATTGGTATCAGGATTTTGTTGATCTAAAGTACAAACCAAGCAAGACTGACTTGGTCTGTCTTTTTAGATTTGAGCCATCGCATAAAATATCCCGTATCGAGGCAGCAGGGAGAATAGCATCAGAGAGTTCGGCAGGAACATGGACTACGCTGACCAAGATGCCAAAAACAATTATGGAGATAATGGCAACATCATTTGAGATTAGCGGTAATTTTGTCAAAGTTGCATACCCAATAGATATCTGGGAGCCAGGAAATGTTCCACAGTTGTTGAGTGGAATTGCAGGTAATATTTTTGGAATGAAGGCGTTAGAAAATCTAAGACTGGTCGATGTTTCATTGCCCGTTCAGTATGTCAAGCATTTCAGAGGCCCAGAGTTTGGAATAGAAGGAATACGTCGAATTCTCAAAGTAAGAAAAAGACCGATTACTGGTGCAGTTGCCAAACCCAAGATTGGGTGGAGTGCTGATGAACACGCAAAAATTTCCTATGAGACATGGATGGGTGGATTTGATCTAGTAAAGGATGACGAAAACCTCACATCTACACAATTCAACAACTTTGAGCAACGTGTAAGGCTCTGCTCCAAGATGCGCGACAGGGCAGAAAAAAACAGTGGAGAGAGAAAATCGGCCTTGATAAACATAACAGGCGAAACAAGACAGATGATAAAGAGAGCCAAGTTGTTGCATGATTTTGGTTTTGAGTATGCTATGATAGATGTGGTTACTGTCGGCATGTCTGCCCTTCAGACATTACGTGAAGTGTGCCACGATTACAAGATTGCAATTCATGCACATAGGGCAATGCATGCATCTTTTGATAGAAATCCAAGGCATGGGTTATCAATGCTATTTCTTGCCAAGATTTGTCGTCTGATAGGTGTTGACCAACTTCATATTGGAACTGTAGTTGGTAAGCTTGTCGGTACACGCCATGAAATTCTTGACATAAAAAATGATATTGTATGTAATTGCGTGAAAGGCAAAAAATCCAGAATTCTTGACCAAAACTGGCATGGTCTCAAGTCAGTCTTTCCAGTCTCCTCAGGTGGCATACATCCAGGAATCATACCAGATGTGCTAAAGATTATGGGAACGGACATTGTATTACTGGTAAGTGGAGGAATACATGGTCATCCAAATGGGACCAAGGATGGAGCACGCGCTGCAATGCAATCTATCGAGGCTACAATGAAAAAAGTTTCATTATACGAATATGCAAAAACTCATGCGGAGCTTAGGTTTGCACTTGAAAAGTGGGGCCATATCAGACCGCAATAATTATTGCATCATTTTAATCAATTTTGGTTTATCGAACAATCATTACAGGGCACTTGGCCTCTTCTGAGATTCTTCTGCTAACACTGCCCAGGGCCATAAGTTTATTGAATCGACCCAGTCCCTTGCTTCCAATGATTACTAGTTCAATTCCATTATCTTTTGCATATTTTAGTATAGAGTCAACAGGTTTTCCAACTAGAACATCACAACGTACTTTGATTCCATAGCGCTTGCACACCTTCAATTTTTCCTGAAGTATCTTATTGGTACGAATCTTTTGTGATTTTATAGTATCTCGCTCTAGTTTTTTGAGTTTCTTATTTACCAGATCTTTCACAATGTCAGGTTCACTAGACATGAGACCTATAACATTTACAATATATATCTCCGAGCCAGCCTCCTGCGCTACATCTATGGCTTCAGCTAACGCCTTTTTGGAATATTTTGAATCATCATAAGGCACCAAAATTCTTCCATACTTTTTCTCAGCTGAAATAACAACTCCCTTGTCTAGCTCTTGCCCTATCGTTACTGCAGCATCACGAATTTTTTTTATATTCTGATTAAAGTTTTGTTGATTGCCGTATTCTGCATTTTTTATCATGATATTTGCCACATCTTTAATTGCAGATACTTGTTTTTTTAATCTCAAGTCAAGGTCTGTCATTTTATTTTTTCTCCAAAAATTAGACGTGTGTTCATTTTCATCTACTTTGTTTATCGTGAATTTAAAGAAATTACATGATTGTCAAAATTGATAATATTTTAGAAAAATTTAGTTAATTCCTAATTCTGACTTGAATTAGGAACTATTTCTACATCAAGTAAACCATTGCTAAAACATGTCAGAATGGACTTGACCTTTGACTTGTACAAAAAGTACTTTTTTCCATCTTGACTAATTGATCCAGATATACCAAGCAATTTGTGGTGGTGTAACAACTGTACTCTTCGGTAGGCAGTACTAATTGGAATGCCACATTCGCTACTCAGATCAATTGTTGATTTTGGCATCTCAAGTGTGAATTCCAGTATAGCACGGGAATACTTGTCAGCCAGAACCTCAAGTAGAGCCTCTTTTGTTGTCTCTTCTTGTACGGGTTTTGTTTGCAGTATTACTTGCATGTAATGGATATCGTAGTATTTGATATAATCAGTAGGACTACATTGCCATGCACTGCATACAAATAATGCAAATTGTGCTTGTGCTACTCAGAGAATAATCAGATTTGCTGACGTTGTACAAGTGATGTATCCCAGATAACGGCTTGACAAGGATTTTGTCATTATTTTACGATTAGCACAGGGATTTTCGATTTGTGCAATACCGCAGTTGAGACACTTCCAAGAAAGGCTTCTTTTACAGGTCCAAAACCACGAGAGCCTATAACAACAAGGTCAACTGCTTGGTCTCGAATATAGTCTATAATGCCTGGTTTTGC